>JAQGKB010000186.1 GCA_028290345.1 Hyphomicrobiales bacterium
GCAGACAGGCAACTCCGATGACCTATGTCTCTCCCGCCAACAAACGCCAGTTCCTCGTCGTGGTCGCCGGCGGCCACGACTCGAACGGCACCAATTCGGAGGACTCGACTATCACGTACGCCCCGCCCAAGGCGGGGTGAGCGAGGGTCGGCCATGCCGGGGTGAAATATCTTGCGCCAACGCTGGACCCCGGCTCTGAGGCATTTCTGACGGACATCATGGGCGCTTTCAGCCGCCTGTGAGAACCTTCTCCCCCACGCGGAGAACGCCCATGGTGATGCGGCTCAACAGCTTTGCGCTCGCCCAGGCCAAGAGCCTGATCGCGCACCAGAAGTTCAAATTGGACAACCCGACCGACTGGAGCGATCACAAGCCCCCCCGCTCGCGGTTCCAGGATGTGTTGAAGGAACAGGGCCCGATCCCCTATTCCCTGTGGCACCTAGGGGAGGACGATGAGATGGAGGAGCTGGCGCGCGCCCGCTACGGCTTCCCCTATGGCGATTTCAAGCTGGTGCACCTTTGCGCCGTGCTGCACGCCGAAGAGGAAGCGGCTGAATATGCTGATATTCGCGACGGCGCGGCGGAACTGCACCGGCAGTTGGAGGGGCTTCGAAGCCAGCCCTTGGCCTAGATTCTCTCTACGGAAATGGCGCAGGGGATGCGAAAACTCTCGGCGTCCCGCCGGCTCATTGTCGATGACGAAAGCGGGCACTGCCCAGCAGGCAACCACCTGCGCCACGTCGCCGGCGTCAGCGCATCCGAATAGCGCTCGAAAAAGCCGAAAATCTTCTGCTGGATACTCATCGGAGCCGCTCGCCTTTGCCCAGCCGCGTGCCCACGACAAGTCGTCGCTACTGGAGAAATACGCAGACCAGTTGAACCGCATGTTCACGCCGGACGTCACCTGCCAGATCAATCTGACGTTCAACGGCCGCCCCGGCCCCGGCCTCCGGCATCAGATAGCTCACGGCATGGTGACGACGACCGATTGCTACACACCGGACATGATCTACGCCTGTTGACGGTCTGGGAAGGTGAAGCGAGACGGTTGGAAGAACTAAAGTCCATGCTCGCAAGCTTGCTCCCGCGGGCGCGCTGGCGTTCAGTCGGTTCGGACCTGTTCCTGACGTGGGACTTCAGTCGCTGAATGTCGGCCTCTTCATGCCAGATACCGAAAGCGGCCCGTCCGCTTCCATGAAGGGTTTCGGCTGCCGGCAGGCGCCCCCATATCGGGCGTTGAGATCGCCTTCGTAGTTTCCTGAAAGCAGACATCGTTGCTGGCAGCGCCGACGGACGCTATGCGCAAATAGCGGCCGCTGCTTTGACCCTCGCGTTGCGGATACTAATGCTGAAGTTAAACGTCCGTTGGCGCCGGATCGGCGAAAGGCGTGTCGGGGTCGCAGACGTAGAAGAGGATTGTGGTTGTGGGAACCCCTCCGTCGTTGCTCCCGGTCATGTTGACGTGCGGCGGTTCGACAAACACTTCGCCGGGCCCAATTGAGACGGGGTCGCGCCCCTCCAGCCGTAAGGTGAAGACGCCTTCAGTCACGCACACCGTTACCGGAAAGCGGTGTGAATGGTGGGGAGTGACGTCACCCGGCTGCAGCACGGCGTGCAGCACGCGCACTTCTTGCCGGTTGCCCTGGGGCAATGTGTCGAGGACTTCGCGGTGAAGTGGCGTTAGCTTCGCCATGCCGTGGTCCTTCGCGGAGCGCGTCACGCCAACATCAAGCGCGGCGATCATCGTTTCAACCGTTGCCTTTTCCATTTGCTCCTCCTTGGTTGTGAGCGACATGTGAGATAACGCGGCGCTCGCTCTCGCGGGAGCAGCAAGGTTGCGGAAGCCCCGCGCAAAATTGCATAACTAGGGGATGTTTGACTGGAACGACATCAAGTATCTACTGGCGGTGGCAAGGCAGGGTTCGACCCTCGCCGCCGCGCGTGAGCTCGCGGTCAATCAGTCCACGGTGCATCGCCGACTGGCCGAGCTTGAGCGGAGGATCGGGCTGCGGCTGGTGCATCGGCACCCGACCGGCTACCGGCTCACGGAGGTCGGCAAGCAGCTGCTTCCGTTGTCCGCGGAGGTTGAGGAGAGTGTAGCGGGGCTGGAGAGGGGTATCCTAAGTCTCAAAAATGAGCTTACCGGCACGGTGCGGCTCACCTGTCCAGAACCCATTCTTTCCCGGGTCCTTTCCTCGGGATTCGTCGATCGCTTCGACCAGCGCTATCCCACGCTCAAGATCGAGTTCGTCATCAGCGATCGTTACGTCGATCTTGCCAAGGGTGAAGCGGATGTGGCGTTCCGGTCAGGTGAGCCGAGCGACGAGCGACTGGTCGGTCGCAAGATAGCCGACTCCACCTGGGCCGTTTACGCCAGTCGGGACTATGTTGCACGCCGAGGACAGCCGCGGTCGCTTGAGGAGCTCAGCGGGCACGACCTCATTGGCTTCGATGGCGTAATGGAAAACCATCGGGCAACGCAATGGCTCGCCAACGCTGTTCCCGGTGCTCGCATCGTCGCCCATAATAATAGCGTTCTCGGCGTGGTCTCGGCGGTCAAGTCTGGTCTCGGCGTGGCGCCCCTGCCGATCCCGATCGGCGACGCCGAAGGCGAGCTCATCCAGGTATTGCCGCTGGTCGAGGAGCTGACTCGCGCCTGGTACCTTCTGTGCCACCCAGATTTAAGGACGGCGCCGCGCATATCGGCATTTATCGACTTCGTCATCGAAGAGCTGCCGTTAATAAGGAAGGTCCTGGGGGGCTAAGTCCAAACACAACATACGCAGCATGGTGGCCGTTTGGGCCAGTCTGAGACCTTAGCCCCTTCGAGCTAAGCGCCCGCTTTCGATTGTCGGACGCAAGTGTTTGGAGAACGAGTCGGGAAGTGAAGCTGCGCGACTGAGCAGAAACCGAGAAAGGAATGAGATCCGTAGACTTTCCGAATCCATATTGAGGGACTTCGCGGCTGCCTGTAACAGTCAGCTTGAAATAGCCCTACGTGCATGGATTCGGCGCTGTGGCATGGTGCTGCGCAGCAGGATGAGGTTGCGGGCAGCGTGTGGATGGTGAGCGGATCGCCTCTCGAACTGCTTGCCGTTGGAATCGTAGCCGAGGGGCTGCTGTCAATCGGCACGGGGTCCGCACGCCGATAGGCACGATAATTCATTGAAATCCAAAGGGAGCGGCCAATGGGGTCACGCAAGCGACGCCGCTTCACACTGCTAACGCATCGGCGGGGGGCCTCGCACCAGATACGTTCAAGCGGATGGCGTGAGGCCAGTCGCAAGCATGGACCAACCGTGAAGGCGACGTCGCTGGACAATGTACAGCGTACATTGTATTGTTGTGCCTGCTTATAGTAATGGCAGTCTTCTTCGTAAAGCGATCGGGAGATCGCGACGGAACTATTGCCGGCTGGTCTTCCAAGCGCCATGACAGGCGTTGGCTGGGATCTTGCCTTTCGAGCAATATGTCTGCCGAGAGCAGGAGCTTTGCGCTTAGCGAAACCTATCAGATCAACAGCGATACTGAGAAAACTATTTCAATTGCTGGAATTGCGAGGTCACGTGTAGCCGTCCCAAGTCGAGGAGTTGGCCGATGGTGGAGGTTTCGCGCAGAACGGTATTGAAAGGGGCAGGCGCGCTTGGCGCGTCCATGCTCCCGGTGGCCGCGGTAGCCAATGCCGCCGAGGCCCAAGACGCCCATGGACACATGGCGCAAGCTGCGCCGGCCTCCCCTCAGGCGGCGCCGGCTTCAACTCCGGCTCCATCTCCGGCCGAACCCACCACTTACCTGTTCTTGAACTCGGACGAGGCCGCCTTCATCGAGGCCGCCGTAGCCCGCCTGATCCCCAAGGATGACCAGTGGGGCGGGGCGCTCGAGGCGGGCGTACCCAATTACATCGACAAACAATTGGCGGGCGCCTGGGGCGCGGGCGAACGGCTCTATCGCAGTGGCCCCTGGATGCCCGGAACGCCGACGCAGGGCTACCAGCTGCCCTTCACGCCGGCGGAGCTGTTTCGCACGGCGCTGCGCGCCATCAACGCCGAGCAAGCGCAGCACCGATTTGCCGACATGAGCGCCGAAGAACAGGACAACTATCTCAAGACATTGCAGGACGGCAGCAGCAAGGACCTCGGCGGCATTCCGGCCAACGTATTTTTCTCACAGCTCTTCCAATCGACCCTCGAGGGCTTTTTCAGCGATCCCGTCTACGGCGGCAACAAGGACATGCTGTCATGGCGGATGATCGGGTTCCCCGGCGCCTATGCCTCCTACTACGACCTCGTCGATCAGCACGGCATCAAGCTCGATCGGGCGCCGACCAGCCTCGCCGAGAATGCGCGCGGACACATCATGGTCAATCCGGGCATCCCCGCCCGCTCGCCCTAAGCAAGGTGGACGCAAATGGCAGATGTTTTGCCGTCGGTTGACGTCATTACCATCGGTGTTGGCCTCACCGGCGCAATGGCCGGGCTGGAACTGGCGAAATTGGGTTTGAAGGTCGTCGGCCTCGAGCGCGGCTCGCCGCGTGACACGGTGCCAGATTTCCAATCCCCTGCCATTCATGACGAACTGCGCTTTTCGATCCGCAAGGCGATGATGCAGGACAATACCAAGGTCGCGGTGACGTTTCGGAACAGTTCCGACCAGACCGCTCTGCCCGTCCGTCGTTGGGAAGGCTTTCTGCCGGGGCAGGGCCTGGGCGGCGCGTTCGTGCATTGGAACGGTCAAACCTACCGCGCGCAGGTCGCCGACTTCATTTACCGGACCCACCTTATTCAACGCTACGGAGAAAAATTCCTCGAGGCCTGCGGCCCGGAACTGACCATCCAGGATTGGGGCGTCACCTATGACGAGCTCGAGCCCTATTACGACCGCTTCGAGTATCTCTGTGGTGTGAGCGGCAAGGCCGGCAACATCAAGGGACAGACGCAGCCCGGCGGCAATCCTCTCGAAGCGCCCCGTGCGCGAGAATATCCCACCCCGCCGATGAAGGAGCCGTATTTCGCCGCGATCTTTCGCAAGGGCGCCGAAAGCCTCGGCTATCACCCCTATCCACAGCCATCGGCCAATCTGAGCCAGCCCTATACGAACCCCGAAGGGCTCGAGCTTCAACAGTGTGTCTTCTGCGGCTTTTGCGAGCGCTATGCCTGCGAGCACTTCGCCAAGGCCAGCCCCCAGACGATCGTCCTCCCCAAACTGCTGAAAATGTCCAATTACGAGCTGCGCTGCAATTGCGAGGTCTTGCGTATTAACCTCGATTCGACCGGCAAGAAGGCGACGGGCGTCACCTATATCGATGCCGCGGGGCGGGAATATGAGCAACCTGCCGACCTCGTGCTGCTCACCGCCTTCTCGCTCAACAACGTCCGCACGTTGCTGCTCTCGAAGATCGGCGAGCCCTATGACCCCAAGACGGGAACGGGGGTCATTGGCCGCAACTACGCCTATCAGACGACCGGCGGGGCTACCGTGTTTCTCGACGAGAGCATCAACGTCAACCCGTTCATGGCATCGGGCGCCAATGGCACAATCATCGACGATTTCGGTGGCGACAATTTCGACCATTCGCAGCTCGGCTTCATCGGCGGCCAGTATGTCGGAGCAATCGTCACCAATGGGCGGCCTATCGAGTTCCATCCCACCCCACCTGGTACGCCGACATGGGGCCTGCAGTGGAAAAAGGCCGTCGTCCAGCACTACAACCACACCATCGCGGTCCAGCAGCACGGCACGTCGACGGCCAGCCGGCTCAATTATCTCGACCTCGACCCGACCTATAAGGATGCCTGGGGACAGCCGCTTTTGCGCATGACGTTCGATTTCCCGGACAACGACACCCGCATGTCCCAATACGTCGCCGACAAGGTCGTTCAGATCGGCAATGCCATGGGCGGCAAGATGGTGGTGCGCGGCGGGACCAAGCGGCCGTACAACTCGACCGTCTACCAGACCACGCATAATTGCGGCGGGGCGATCATGGGTGCCGATCCAAGGACCAGCGCGGTCAACCGCTTCCAGCAGTCCTGGGAGGTGCCCAACGTCTTCAGCATCGGCGCCTCCTCGTTTCCGCAGAATTTTACCTACAACCCATCGGGGACGGTCGGCGCTCTGGCCTATTGGACCTTGGACGCCATCAAGAACCAGTACCTGAAGTCCCCCGGACCGCTGGTGCCATCATGATGTCCGACCGGTCCCTTACCGTTGCGCTTGGCGCGATCATCGCCGTCGGTCTCGGCCTATCCTACGCCGCCCTCGCGCAAAACCCAACCGCGGCGCCGGTGGGCGACCCGCAGCGCGGCTCGACGATCGCAGCGAATGGCACGGCGGGCGGCGCGCCTGGCTGCGCCCAGTGCCACGGCCAGGACGGGGCCGCCGACCCGAGCGGATCGTTTCCGCGCATCGCCGGCCACTCGGACTTCTACCTGGCAAAGCAGCTGCGCGAGTTCGCCTCGGGTGTCCGCAGCAACGACACCATGTCGCCGATCGCCAAGGCAATGACCGCGCAGGACATCGTCGACGTGGCGACCTACTACGCAGCGTCAAAAGCTCCGGTCCCGCCGCTGCCCACGCCTGACGCCGCCGTCGTCAAGGCTGGTCGACAGCTCGCGAAATTCGGCAACGAGGACAAGGGGCTTCAGGCCTGCGACAATTGCCACGGGCCCGATGGCGCCGGCGAACCGCCCGGGATCCCCTACCTCGCGGGGCAATTCTCCGGCTACATCACCCAGCAATTGCAGGCATGGCAAGGCGGCACGCGCAAGAACAGCCCCACTGAAATGGCCGTCGTCGCCAAGAAGCTCAGCGCCCAGGACATTGCGGCCGTGGCGGCCTATTATCAGCAGGTCCGAACGGCGGGCGAGGTTGTGGGATCGAAATAGCCGCAATGTGTCAATCGGCGAGGGCCGATGCCGATCGGCGCGATAAGCCGTTGAGCTGCTTTATCAGGCAGAGGTCACTTGGCTGTTGAGGGTGCTGTCATCGGCGCTGACGAAGTGCGGATAGAGCCACGGCATCTTGCGCAACTCGTCAGGGTCGCGCCTCGCGTGAACTGGGTCGGTACCGGCAAATCCGTCTCGACGATGCGGGTGACCTTCACCCGCCCCACCTGCCAGTTCCGCATGGGGTTCGCGCCTCCTGCGCGGAATTGCGGGCAATGGCGTCTTCCCCCAGCACCGATCCGGCGACGGCGGCCGCGGTGGTGGTGGCAACCGCGGCCTTCACAAGCGTTCTCCTTTGCATTGGTCACGCACGGCCGGCGCCGAGGGTGGCGAGCAGTTCGTCCAACTGCTTGAACTGTTCGGGCGTGCCGTCCATCCCGCCCAGGGATTCATCGAGCGCTTCCCTGGTGGGATAGATTTCGCTGAAGGTCAGCAGCGTCTTGCCGCCATCTTCCACGAAGGTCACCGTGGAGATGGCGCCGTTCTCGCTTTCTTCATTGGTCCAGACGAGCCGCGCCGGCGGCACCACTTCGATATATTTACCGAAGAAGGCCCAGGTGTTTTCAGCGTCCTTGCCGAATTCGAGGCGGTAGGTGCCACCGGTGCGCACATCCATCTCGCAGGAGCGCAGCGGCACGCCCATGGATTTGGGTGCCCACCACCGCATGAACAGCTCGGGATTGGTCCAGGCCTCGAACACGATCCGGGCCGGAGCATCGAAGATGCGCGTCACCGCCATCTCGCGCTCGGATGTCCGCTTCACCGTGGTGCGGCCCTCGACCAGGACCGAACCATTCGCTTGCCTATCGTCCATCACTCTTCCCTACGTTTGAGTTCTTCGACAACCTTGTCCAGCTGGTCGAAACGGGCATCCCAAAGCCGGCGGTACCGCTCGATCCATTCCGCCTCTTGCTCGAGGCGGCTGATGCCGAGCCGGCAGGTGCGCACGCGCCCGATCTTCTCGGTGGTGACCAGCCCCGCCTGTTCGAGGACGCTGATATGCTTCTTCATGCCCGTGAGGGTCATGCGGAACGTCTCGGCAAGATCGGTGATCGAGGCGTCGGAACGTCCGAGCTGCTCGAGCACGCCACGCCGGGTGGCATCCGAAAGCGCGGCGAACGACATATCAAAGCGGGCCTGATGAAACTGAGCCATGTAGTTCAGCATAACGGATGGCCAGCGATAGGCAAGGGGTGGAGAAGGTTTGGTGTAACTAGGCGTGGGGTCGTGACCCCTCTAGGACAATCCAATCAATAAATTTAGCGCACCGATCGGCATCGGACCCCTCGCCTATTTACACTTCAAGGTCCGCAATGCGCCCAGAAGCGGTCATTTCGCACGGAGTCCATGGCTGACCGACATGGCGCCGACAGTGGACTGACCGCTTCTGGCGTCCGCGACGCGACTAACGGGCATTCAAACCCGTGGGCTGAGGTCTCGAATTGGCCCAAAGCGGCCTCAGGCGAGCACTAGTTTCCGCTCTGCTGCGAAGGAGCTCAGTCCGAGCCAGGTGGGCATTGTTCGCTCGAGCGCGGTGTCACCCACGACCGTAAGCCGATCGTTTTCGGTTTCTGCGTGAATGGTCGTCAAACCGAGCCAGATGGCCGTCATGGTGCGAAGATCGGTGGTCACATAGAGATCGACCTCGAATCCGGGATCGATGGAGCAGACGTCGACCGTCCCGTTCGCCTCCACGACCAGCCAATAGCCGCGCTTTTTCTCGGGCCGGTCAGTATAGGTGAATTGAACAACGGTGCGCTGGCGCGGCAGCGTGGCGACATTGACGCTCCGTCGCATATCCCACATCAGCAACTCGGGATCGAGATTCTGCAGCGTGGGAGCGGTTTCGACCCAGCGTTGCCCCCAGAACCCCAT
>JAQGKB010000188.1 GCA_028290345.1 Hyphomicrobiales bacterium
GAGAGCGTCAAGGCCTCGATTCAAGCAGCGCCTATAGCCCGAACAAATAATACTGGATCGCCTCCGCCTCGATCGGCTTCAACCCCCGATACAGCCCATTCGCCGCCTCGTTATCGAGCTCTGTCCCAAGCCATGCCTCGGTGCACCCGAGCTCCCGCCCCCACGCGAACATCGCCTCCATCATCGCCCGCGCGATCCCCTGCCGCAGATGTGTCGACGCAGTCCCCACCTCGTCGACATAAAGCTCCGTCTCTTTGTCCGGGTGCCGATGCACCACCGCCGCGCACTGCCCGACAATCGTGCCATGATCGATCGCCAGCAGCATCAAGTGACCGGGCTCAGCCAGATATGCCCGCAGCCGCGCCGCGTCCACCGGCTCATCGAACACGTCCAGCGCAATACGCCCGAAAACGGCGTCGTCCCCGGCTGCGATGCGTTGGATTTCGACCGACATGAAACCCTCCATCTAGCAGCAGCGGGCATGCACTAGAACATCATCCCATCCTCTTTCGAGTAAATTTGATAACCGCGAAATGAAGGTGGCTGCGGGCTGGCACCGTCGCGTAGCAGCAACGCAATTCCTCTAACATAAATCGACATCAAATCGTCGAGTTCTTCCCGACTTGGAAGCGCACGATCCCGCCCCAGAATAGACCTAAACATCCGCTTTCCGTCCGGCCCAGGTCCGGCATAAAGATACTCAATATCCGCCTCAGAATAGTCATCGCGCGCTAGGTGAGAGAGCGCAATTGCGCAAGCCACATCAATTTCCTGCTCTACCGGTCGATGCGAAAGTCTATAGCCGTGCACGACTACACGCCCTTGCCTTTCCCTAACTCGAAGGAAAGGAGCCTGGATGCCCACGTAAACTGATTGGCCCTCGGCACGGCCGACCTGCAGAGCCACAAATCCGGTCTTATGACAGCGCGAAATGTTCTCAAGTGCATAGTCAGCTACGGTTCTGATTGCATCAGCATTTTGCGGACGACCCTTCGGGTTTCCGGTAGTCTCACAGAAACTAATTGCTTGTTCCTTCGTCGCCGCGCCTCGAAAGAGTTGGTACGTAGCGAACGAGGCCGGATCGTAGTTGAATCCTCCGGCCCGCTTTGCGAGGTATTCGGCTACAAACCAGTCTCTAACAGATTCCGGCGTGGCAGAGTTGGGAACTGGACCTAAAGAACGAGAAGCGTCGAGAAAATTGGTCAGGAGAATATTCGACATTGGAGCTCCGATCACACTTGCTTTCGCGCTCCTCCCAAAGCGATTCTGCTCGCGCTAAGGCTATATTACTCGGTCGCCGCCGAGTCGTGCAAGAAAGTGCTGCTTTATTTCACCGTTAAGTATTCTCATGCCGACACGCCCCAACGGCGTAACGGAATTCCATATCTGATCCCACGGCGAGCCCGCCTCATGAGTCATTTCCGACAACGTCCAGCCGTTGTGAACGGAATACGTGCGGAATATCTGAGCGACATGCTCCCTATCGGACCAGTCTATTTCCTCATCTAAATCTTCGTAGGTATCGGAATAGATGTTGTATTTCCGAGCTTTTGTCGTGATCGGATTATCAGCAAAATGCTTAAAGCTATCACGAACGACTTTTACTACGGGACCATACTTCCAAGCCTCGAAGTCTTGCTTCACTAAAGGCAGACCTGTTCGCGCAAGATACCAGCCATGCGAGAAATAAATAATTTTCAATACTGTCAGTTGTGTGACCGGCAGTCGACTCTCGTGACCGAGATCCAAAATTAGATTAGCAATTGATCTGGCATCATAGGGGGCTGCCATCGTAATTCCAATATCTTGGTCAGTCGATAAGAGGCCATTGACTCTGTTAGGTCAACCTCAGGCGCTCAGCGCCTCGCGATCCTTCTTGCTTAGCCGTTCCGTCTCGCTCTTCAACTGCCCGCACGCGGCGTAGATATCGCGGCCGCGCGTCGTGCGCACCGGGGAAGCGTACCCGGCCTTGTTGACGATATCGGCAAAACGCTCGATACGCTCGGAGGAGGAGCAATCGTAGTTGGTGCCGGGCCAGGGATTGAACGGGATGAGGTTGATCTTGGCCGGAATGCCGGCCAGGAGCCGCACCAGTTCGCGGGCGTCGGCGTCGCTGTCGTTGATATCCTTGAGCATCACATATTCGAAGGTGATGCGGCGGGCGTTGGAAAGCCCCGGATAGTCGCGGCAGGCCTGCAGCAAATCCTTCAGCGGATATTTCTTGTTGATCGGCACAAGCATGTCGCGCAGATCGTCGCGCACCGCATGCAGCGAAATCGCCAGCATCACGCCGATCTCGCGCCCGGCCGGCTCGATGAACGGCACCACCCCCGAAGTCGAGAGCGTGATCCGGCGCTTGGAAAGCGAAATGCCAGTCTCGTCCGAGGCGATCAGCAGCGCCTGCTTGACGTTGTCGAAATTGTAGAGCGGCTCGCCCATGCCCATCATCACAACATTGGTGATGGCGCGGCTTTCGCCGCCGGGTACCAGCCCGCCATCGTCCGGCCGCGCACCGCCGGGGAAATCCCCTAGCCGCTCGCGCGCCATCAGCACCTGCCCGAGGATTTCCCCAGCCGTGAGGTTGCGCACCAGCATCTGCGTGCCGGTATGGCAGAACGAACACGTCAGCGTACACCCGACTTGCGACGAGACACAAAGTGTCCCGCGGTCTTCCTCGGGGATATAGACGGTTTCGATTTCAACCGGCGGCAGGCGCGGGTTCTGCGGATCGCGGAACCGGAACAGCCACTTTCGCGTGCCATCCGACGATACTTGCTCGGAGACGATTTCCGGCCGGTCGAGGATGAACTTTTCAGCGAGCGTCTGCCGAAATCCCTTCTGGATATTGGTCATCCGCTCGAAGTCGGTGACGCCATTGACGTAGATCCAGTTCCAGATCTGCTTGGCCCGCATCCGCGCTTCGCGCTCGTCGAGCCCGATATTCTGCAGCGCCGCCGCGATTTCGGGCTTCAATAGCCCTACAAGCGAGGTGGCGCGCTGCGCGGACGGGCGCAGGGCGGTGGCGTGATCGAGATTGAGGGCAATGGTCATGTCATCCCGCTCCGGCGGGCCAGGTTCTGGCAATGCGCATATCTAGGAAGGTGCTCCTCCTAGCACAATGCGCAGGCGCGCGCAAAGCCGTGCCGGAAGGGCACCGGCACGGCTTTAACGGGGATCAGACCGAGTTGGCGGCGCGCAGCGGAGGGAGATCGCCGAGCGGCAGGTTTTGCCCGTCGAGCAGCGCCTTGACCACCGCGACCAGCTGATTGGGGCCGAAGGGCTTGCTCAGCAGCGCCGCCTCGCGAAAGCCGAGCGGCAGCGCTTCGCGGCCATAGCCGGTGGCAAACGAGAACGGAATTCCCTTCCGGGTGAGCGCCTCCGCCAGTTCGTGCACCGGGCGGCCGGCAAGGTTTGCATCGAGCAATGCGGCGTCGAACCCACCGGCGGCGATCAGCTGCATCGCTCGCTCCAGCGTGCCGGCCGGCCCGACGATTTCGCAGCCCAAGGCCTCGAGCTGGGATTCGATGTCCATCGCCACCAGCGGCTCGTCTTCGACCAACAGGATGCGGCGGCCACGCAGGCTCTGGATTTTCTTTGGCTCGACCGGCTTTGGCGCTGCCTCGTCTTTGGGCACCGCGAAAAAGACACTGTGCTCCTGCTGCTCCGGCAGGGGCAGGTTGATCTGGCAGATCACGCCATCCTCGCCATAGCGGATCACCGCCTCGCCGCCGCTGCCCTTGAGGGTGCGCTCGATCAGCATGGTGCCAAAGCCATGCGAGCTGGGGGCGCCAACGCCCGCAACCCCGCTTTCCTTCCACTGGAACAGCAACCGTCGTTCTGCGCTGGTTTCAACCGTCCAGCTGATCGAGAGCCAGCCGGTCGGCACCGACAGCGCGCCGTACTTGCGGGCATTGGTGGCAAGTTCATGCAGGATCAGCCCCAGTTGCATGGCCACCTGCGAGCCCAGCAGCAGGAACGGCCCGGAGCATGAAACGCGCGCCCGGTCGGGCGAACCCAGCACCACCTGCTCGCGCACGATCTCGGTGATGTCGGCGCCCTTCATCTGGCCCTGCACCAAAAGGTCATGCGCCCGTCCCAGCGCCTGCACCCGGCCGTTGAAACTGGTGACGAAGTCGGCCGGCGTCGCCGAGCGCAGCAGCGATTGGCTGGCGATGGCCTGGATGGTCGCGAGGGTGTTCTTGACGCGGTGGTTGAGTTCATCGAACAGCAGGCGCTGCAGTTCCTCGCTGCGCTTGCGCTCGGTGACATCGCGCGCGACCTTTGAAGCGCCGATCACCGTGCCGGTGCTGTCGCGCAGCGGCGAAACCGTGAGCGACAGATCGAGGCGGCGGCCGTCTTTGGCCATGCGCACCGTATCGAAATGCTCGATGCGTTCGCCGCGCTGCAGCTTGGCCAGGATTTCCACCTCTTGCTGGCGCAGTTCCGGCGGAATGATGCGCATGATCGATTGGCCGATCATCTCGTCCGCCTCGTAGCCGAAAATGCGGGTCGCCGCGGCGTTCCACGAGGTGATCCGGCCTTCGAGCGTCTTGCTGATGATGGCATCGTCTGACGAGGAAACGATCGATGCCAGCCGGGTGAGTTCGAGCTGGGCGTGCTTGCTGCCGGAAATATCGACCAACAGGTTGATCGCCCCGGTCAGTTCACCCTGTTCGTCCCAGAGCAGCGTCGGATAGGGCATGAACGGCACGCGCGTGCCGTCCGGGCGTTCGGCGACCGCCTCGACGCCGCGCACCTCTCGCCGCTCCCGCAGGGTAGTCGCCATCGGGCATTGGTCATGCGGCAAACGCTGGCCATCGGGCAGATAGAGCTGCCATGACCCGCACCAATAACTGGTGCCGAGTTCGGGACGACGGCCCCAAAACGCCGCGGCCGCCTCGTTGTAGAAGGTGATCCGGCCCTCCGCGTCTGTGGTATAAACTGCCACAGGCAGCGCCTTGAGAAGGTCTGTACTGGCGATCATGGCTTTCCCCGATGGCCCGCAACGCGCGATTGCGCAATGGGTTCCAAGTAATACCTCGGGGCTGCCACTTGCAGATGTCTCAGGTCAGCAATTGCCGCTGATGGCCTTGGAGGCCGCCGTGGCGCCCGAGAGTGAGAACGTCTCTGTCACCTTGATGCCCTTGTCGGTCGAGCCCTCGACCACCACGCTGGTTCCGGCGCGCATCACCCCGGCCAGGTTGTCGCTCTGGCTCGGGTCCTGCAGCCAGGCCGCATCGTTCTGGGTGAAGAGCGCAAAACTCTGGCCGCCGACCGAAAGCGTCGCCGGGGTATCGGGCGCAAAGGTGAAGCCGGCGACGAGGTTCAATTCATTGTTGACGTTCTCGGCCGCCCGGTGCGTCAAATAGAGAAAGGCCTGGGTGTAGCCGTCCGGCGTGGGCGTCACGTCGGTGGGTTTGGACACGGCAAAGCACAATGCGCCGCTACCGTCGGATGCCGAATAGGACGACCAGTTGCGGAAATCGCCGAGCGATTTGACCGCCTGCGCCGAGGCTGTCCCGGCGGCAAGCCCGCTGCCGGCCAGCACTGCGGCGAAAATCAAGGCTGCGCGCGTGGCTCTCATTCTGGCATCCCCTGCTTGCACGTCGGGTCCGTTCCCGATCCATAGCGACGGCCGGCGATCCGGCTCTCGGTCCAACGCCCCCAAGGCATCGAAAGTTACGCGCAAGACACTGCCTGCAACAACAACCAAGCTATTCAAAGCCAAACCATTCAACCCCAGGGGCAATCCGAGCCGCGCCCGCTACTTGCAGGCGTCGTCGATGGCCTGCAGCGCGGCGGTGACGCCGGCCAGGAGGTAGGTGTCGGTAGTCGCGGTGCCGCGCTGCGAGGTGCCCTTGACCACCAGCGACGTGCCTTTCTTCATCCCCGCCACGAACCCGCCCTCGTCGCCGGCGCTGGCCAGCCAAGCGGCCGAGCCTTCGGTGACCATCGGATAGGTCTTTCCGTCGATCGCTGCGCTGGCGTTCGGCTTGGGGTTGTAGGGGTAGCCGATCAGCGTCTGCACTTCGTTCTTGGTGCCCAGGCCCTTGCGGTTGATCACCAGGAAGTGGATCGGGTCGCGCTTGGCGCCGGTCGGCTGGCTCGATTGCGGTTCGCTTGAAATATAGCACATCGGCCCATTGGCATCCGTGCCTCTCCAGGCAGTCCAGGTCTTGAACGAGCCAATGCTGCTGGCGCTACCACCGCCTGCGGCCGGGGCCGCCGGAGCCGGGCCGGAATTTTGCGCCAGCGCCGCCGGACTGCCCAGGGCAGCAAACATCAGGCCGGCAGCCAGCAGGCTGCAAGAAAGGTTGCGGGTGGTCGAATTCATCGCCTAACCATCCTCAGTTCGGGTTTGCGTCTCCAAGGGCCGCTCGGCGCAGATCATGCCAGAGTGTGGTTACCAACCCCTCAAAAACCGTGAGATTTGAATTAATTGTGTGAGTGGCAATCGTGTCGGCATTTTGGCGTGCGCCAACCGTCGGGCGCCCTGTTTGGCCCGTCATCGTCAAGGAAGCGTTAACGCGCGGTCATGCCGCCAGCGGGTAAGCCTGCTCGACGAGATACGGTCCGCCACCGACCGAGTCGCGGCTGGAGAACAGCACGAACCGGCCCACCGGAAATTCCAGCGGCGGAAAGTGGCCCGAGAACGCCAGGAACCGCGCCAGGTCCGCAGCGCTTGCGCCGCGCAGCCGGGCCAGCGTCACATGCGGCACGAATTTGCGACCTTCCGGCTCCAGCCCGATGCGCTGCAGCACCCGCTCCTGCGCCGCCTGCAGCCGCGCCAGCGCCGCGTTGTTCTCGACGCCGGCATAGAGCGCCCGCGGCTTGTCGCCGCCGAAGGCCCCCAGGTGGCTGAGCTTGATTGTGAAAGCTTCGCTCTGGCTGAGCCTATCGAGCCCATCGCTGACCTCATCGGCGATGGTATGGTCCACATCGCCGATGAAGCGCAGGGTGATGTGGTAATTTTCAGGATCGATCCAGCGGGCGCCGTGCAAGCCGCCCCGTTTGAGCGAGAGGGCAAATCCCACGTCCCGGGGGATTTCAAGTCCGGTAAAAAGCCTGGGCAAGGTCATCTCCTCGTCCGAGAAGGCACGGGTCTCGACGAAAGCCGTGCCAAGAAAACCCGACGCGAAACGCTGGAACATTAGGCGTCCCTGATTCGCGTAACACACGTGTGAATCCTAACACAGCGGTGGGCGGCGCATAGTCTTTGCCGCGGCCCGCCGCATTACCAAGCCTTAACGCTTGCCATCTTGTATTCGAAACCGCACACGGCCATATTGTTTGCTAAGCGGAAACCGGCCCAAAGGGGACGGATCGATCCGTTAGGGACGTGATCTCGAAAGGAATTTGACCATGGCCGAATTCGACCGCCAGACCGTCAATGCGCCGGCCAGTACGGCCGTCATTGACCAGGGCCTGCGCAGCTATATGCTGAAAGTCTACAACTACATGGGCGTCGGACTAGCCGTTACCGGCGTGATCGCCTATTTCGCCAACCAGCTCGCCGTCACCACCGATACAGCGAACGCCGCGGCGCAGATGGCCAATGGCACTCTGCTGACCGGCCTTGGCGTCGCCATCTACACCAGCCCGCTGATGTGGGTGATCACCCTCGCGCCGCTGGCCTTCGTACTGGCGCTGAGCTTTGGCATCAACCGGATGAGCGCAGCCACTGCGCAACTGGTGTTCTGGGCTTTTGCCGCCGTGATGGGCGTGTCGCTGTCGTCGATCTTCATGGTCTACACCGGCACCTCGATCGCAAAAGTGTTCTTCATCAGTGCCGCCATGTTCGGCTCGATGAGCCTTTACGGCTATACCACCAAGCGTTCGCTCGCTGGCTTCGGCTCGTTCCTGTTCATGGGCCTGATCGGTATCGTCATCGCCTCGATCGTGAACATCTTCGTGGCCTCCTCCGCGCTCTCGTTCGGCATCTCGATCGTCGGCGTTTTGATCTTCGTCGGCCTCACCGCCTACGATACCCAGCGCATCAAGGAGAGCTATTACGAAGGCGACGGCGTCGAGATGATGGGCAAGAAGGCGATCATGGGCGCGCTGTCGCTCTACCTCGACTTCCTAAACCTCTTCCTGATGCTGCTCCGCCTGATGGGCAACAACCGGAGCTGATTTCTCCGGCTTGGCAGAATTCGGGCCGCGGTCTAACAAGATCGCGGCCCTTTTCTTTTCCGGATTTTGACCATGCCCGATCTTTCGCTGCGCCCGTTCAAATGGCAGGACGTGCCCGCCATCACCGCGATCTACGCCCACCACGTGCAAACCGGCGTCGCCACCTTCGACACAGAGGCGCCCGGCGAAACCTTCATGGCGGAAAAATTCGGCCACATGGTCGATCTCGGCCACCCGGTGATCATGGCAGAGCGCGACGGCAAACTGGTGGGCTACGCCTACGCCTCGACCTTCCGCCCCCGCCCCGCCTATCGCTTCACCTGCGAGGACACGCTCTACCTCGCCCCCGAGGCCGTCGGCCAAGGCATCGGCACGGCCCTCCTGGGCCAACTGATCACCGACTCCCAGGCCTTCGGCTTCCGCCAGATGATCGCCGTCATTACTGCCGAGGGCAAACACTCGGTCGCCCTGCACGCCAAACTCGGCTTCAAGGTTTTGGGCACCTACCCCGAACTCGGCTTCAAGTTCGATCGCTGGCTCGATATCGTGCACATGCAGCGGACACTGTAGCAACGATGCTGCAGAGTCTGGATTGCCCGGACAAGCCGGGCAATAACGGTTCCGTTTTCTGAATCCGCGCAAATCGCTGACCATCAATTTAGCCCTTCATTGCCCGGTTTATCCGGGCAATCCAGACTTGCCGCTCATTTCGCCTCGAACAGCCAATCGCTCAGATCCTTCCACTCCGGATTGAGCTCCTCGATCAGCTTCAATTTCCACGCACGCGGATATTTCTTGATCCGCTTCTCGCGCTGAATCGCGGCAACGACGAGATCGTGCTGTTCAATCCACACCAAACGCGTCACGCCATATCGCGAGGTGAAACCCGGGGTGAGCTTGTCGCGGTGCTCGAGAAGCCGCCAGGAGGGATTGCTGGTAACACCGGTATAGAGCGTGCCGTTGCGGCCCGACGCGAGGATGTAGACGTAACCCTTCACGCCTCTGGCTCCCCGAACCTGGATTGCCCGGATGAACCGGGCAATGACGGTTTCAACTATGGGCGATGGAGTGGACGGCAGTACAAGCCTATCAACTTACCCCGCATTGCCCGGTTTATCCGGACAATCCAGACTTACAGCCCCCCAGCCATTCACATCGAACAGCCACGTCCCCCCTACCGCACCACGCTCAACTGCGGGTCCAGAATCCGCAGCACGGTCTCCAGCACCTGGCCACGTTTCAAGATCCGGCCGTCCTGGTTGATCACCAGGTACTGGCCCTGCTTGTTGGCGAGCTTGGGGTTTTTTTCGACCACGTAGATCGGCCGCTCGGAATGGTGGCGGTAGATTGAGAACAGCGCCCGGTCCTTGAGGAAATCCAGGGCGTAGTCGCGCCACTCGCCCTCGGCGACCTTGCGGCCATAGACATTGAGGATGGTCTGCAGTTCCTTGCGATCGAAGCCGACTTGCGGCTGTTGCCGGCCGCCGCCACCTGCCGGCGCGTCATTGGCATGAACCAAATTGGGACTAGGCCCGGAGCGGTTCTGCGAAGGGAAATCGGCCAACTTGCGCCTCTCCGTTACACAAGTGTCATGATTGCCGCGATTGGCCGGCATGGCAAGAGACGACAAACCCGACGCGGTAAAAACATCCCACTTCGGCCACATTGTCTCCCTTCTTGCGCCAGATTGGCTGGCTAGAAAATCGACATTGCCTCCAGTGGCCGGCGTTCGGGTGGATCGAGCCCCCAAACCATGAAGCCTGGGCGTCGGCCGCCCCTAAAGACCAGTCATACTTGCCTCCCGCCTCGCAAGAAGCGGGAGTTTTGTTTTGTGATGACGTCTGGGTTAACGGAGGTAAGAGGCAGCCCCGAGGATCGGCCCAGGCAGGCCGTTCTTGTTCTGCTGCACCAGGATCACCGCGCCATTGCTGCTGCCGCTCAACACCTGGTCCAGTGGCAGTTTCAGGTGCGTGCCCTTGTCGGGCTCCCACATGCCCAGCACCTGCTGCCCGGTGACGACGCTGGAATAATCGATCTTCTTGCCGCTGTTCTCGCCGCGCTCGACCAGCACCTGCGCCTTGTCTATATAGGTCACCAGCCACACCGTGGCTTCCGGCAGGCCGGGCCTCGGCTCGATGTTGACCTCGAGCATGTGGCTCCCGGCGGTCACCGCCACCGGCAGCGGCAATTGCGCCTGCCCCAGCGCCGCCTGCACCTCGTTCTCGCGCGACCCGACGACCCCCCTGGTCCCGTTGATCACCAGTTGCGGCGTATAGATATGATTGCCACCCCAGGCCGTCGAATAGGCCCGCTGCCGGTCCGAATAGGTCTGCGAGCCAAACGTGTCGGTCCAGCCGATATAGTCCCAGTAGTCGACGTGGTAGGCGAGCGCGATGACATCGGGCCGCCCGGCCAGCGTCGTCAGCAACGCATCGGCCGGCGGACACGAGGCGCAGCCCTCGCTGGTGAACAGCTCCACCACCGCCTTCGGCCCCGACTTGGTCTCCCCCGCCTGCGCCGAAACCGCCAGCGCCGCCAAAACGGTGGTGCCGGCGCAAATCCCTGCGATATTGGTCCAAATTTTCATGGCCCAAGTTTTAGGCACGTGCGCCAACACTTGCCAGTCAATTCCATGCGAGTGGGAATGAACGTGATGGAGTGCAGGGATGCGCCCCAATCTCCGCCTCCCCTCTCCCCTTGTGGGAGAGGGTGCCCACCCGGGTCGCGTAGCGCCCGAGTGCAGGCTCCGGGTGGGTGAGGGGTTGCTGACTCAGTTGGAGAACCCCTCATCCGGCGCTACGCGCCACCTTCTCCCACAAGGGAGAAGGCAACGCCGTGTCTTACGCCGCCACGAGATTCCGCAGCACGTAGTGCAAAATCCCGCCATGGCGATAGTACTCGAGCTCATCGAGCGTATCGATGCGCACCAGCAGCGGCACGGTTTCCTTGCGGCCGTCGCCGTAGACGATCTCGGCCGTGATGGTCTGGCGCGGCGCCAGGCCCAGCAGGCCGCGGATCGAAACGGTTTCGTCGCCAGTGATGCCCAGCGACTGCCACGAGGCGCCGTCCTGGAACACCAGCGGCAGCACGCCCATGCCAACGAGGTTCGAGCGGTGGATGCGTTCGAACGATTGCGCGATCACCGCCCGCACGCCCAGCAGCGTCGTGCCCTTCGCCGCCCAGTCACGCGACGACCCCGTGCCATATTCCTTGCCGGCAAAGATCACCAGCGGCACGCCGGCGGCCTTGAATTCCATCGCCGCGGTGTAGATCGGCTCGATCGCGCCGGTCGGCCCCTTGGTAAAGCCGCCTTCGACGCCCGGCACCATCTGGTTCTTGATGCGGATGTTGGCGAAGGTACCGCGCATCATCACTTCGTGATTGCCGCGCCGCGCGCCATAGGAGTTGAAATCCACCGGCTTGACCTGGCGGTCGGTCAGATAGCCACCCGCGGGCGTGCTGGGCTTGAACGAACCGGCCGGGGAGATGTGGTCGGTGGTGATCGAATCGAGGAAGAGGCTCAGGACGCGTGCATTCTCGATATCGGTAACCGGCTTGGGCGCCATTTCCATGTCTTCGAAATAGGGCGGGTTCTGCACATAGGTCGACGACGAGTTCCACTTGTAGGTCTCGCCGCCTTCGACCTTGATGCCCTGCCACCGTGTATCGCCCTTGAACACATCGCCATAGCGCGAGCGGAACATCCCCACATTGATCGAGGAGCGCACCACCGCGGCGATCTCGGCTGAAGTCGGCCAGAGATCCTTGAGGTAGACTGGCTTGCCGTCGCTGCCGGTGCCGAGCGGCACCGTCGTGATATCGAGCGTCATCTTGCCGAGCAGCGCGTAAGCGACCACCAGCGGCGGCGAGGCGAGGTAGTTGGCCCGCACGTCCGGGTTCACCCGGCCTTCGAAATTGCGGTTGCCCGAGAGCACCGACACGGCAACGAGGTCGTTGTCGGAGATGCACTTCGAGATCGCTTCGTCCAGCGGGCCCGAATTGCCGATGCAGGTGGTGCAGCCATAGCCCACGGTATTGAAGCCGATCGCGTCGAGGTCTTCCTGCAGGCCCGATTTGGTGAGGTATTCCGTCACCACCTGGCTGCCGGGCGCGAGCGAAGTCTTCACCCACGGTTTTGGCATCAGCCCCTTGGCGCGGGCCTTGCGGGCCAATAGCCCCGCCGCGATCAGAACGCTGGGGTTGGAGGTATTGGTGCACGAGGTGATCGCCGCGATCACCACGTCGCCGTCGTTGAGACGATAGTCAAAGCCTGCCACGGAATGACCCGCGACCACGTCCTCGACGCCAGTGGCGCCCTCATCGACATAGCGGGCTTCGCCATTGACCTTGGGCTCGGCTTCCGGGTCTTTCGGACCACCGCGGATGCCGTCGATCGCCTTGGCGAAGGCCGGCGCCGCATCCGTCAGCGCCACGCGGTCCTGCGGGCGCTTCGGGCCGGCAAGCGAGGGCACCACGGTCGAAAGATCGAGTTCCAGCGTATCGGTGAACACCGGATCGGAATTGGCATCGCTGCGCCACATCTCCTGCGCCTTGGCGTAGGCTTCGACCAGCGCCACGCGATCGGCTTCGCGGCCGGTGGCTGCGAGATAGGTCACGGTTTCCTGGTCGACCGGGAAGAAGCCGCAGGTCGCGCCATATTCCGGCGCCATGTTGGCGATCGTCGCCTTGTCTTCGAGCGACAGGTTGGAAAGCCCGGCGCCGTAGAATTCGACGAATTTGCCGACCACGCCCTTCTTGCGCAGCATCTCGGTTACGTGCAGCACGAGATCGGTGGCGGTGGTGCCCTCCGGCAGCTTGCCGATAAACTTGAAGCCGACCACTTCCGGGATCAGCATCGAGATCGGCTGGCCGAGCATCGCGGCTTCCGCCTCGATGCCGCCGACGCCCCAGCCCAGCACGGCCAAGCCATTGACCATGGTGGTGTGGCTGTCTGTGCCGACCAGCGTATCGGGATAGGCCACCGTCTCATCGCCATCCTTGCGGGTCCAGACCGTCTGCGCCAGGTATTCCAGGTTCACCTGGTGGCAGATACCGGTGCCGGGCGGCACGACGCGGAAATTTTCGAAGGCCGACTGGCCCCAGCGCAGGAATTCATAGCGCTCGCCATTGCGTTCATATTCGCGCTCGACGTTCTGCTCGAAGGCGGCCGGGGTGCCGAAATAGTCCACCATCACCGAGTGGTCGATGACGAGGTCGACCGGCACCAGCGGGTTGATCTTTTGCGGATTGGCGCCGAGGCCCTGCGTCGCATCGCGCATCGCGGCGAGATCGACCACGGAGGGAACGCCGGTGAAATCCTGCATCAGCACGCGCGACGGGCTGAAGGAGATCTCGTGCTCGGCCTTGCCCTTGTTGACCAGCCAGCGGGCCACGCCCTGGATGTCGTCAGCGGTGACGGTGCGCCCATCCTCGAATCGCAGCAGGTTCTCCAGTACGACTTTGAGCGAATGCGGCAGGTTGGTGATGCCGGCGAGGCCGTGCTTTTCCGCTTCGGGCAGGGAGAAGTAAGTGTAGGTCTTGCCCCCTGCTGTCAGGGTTTTCTTGGACTTGAAGCTATCGAGTGAATCTGTCACGGCGGCCGCCTTGTGTGTTGCGTGTAACCGGCGCTCCACGGCGGAGCCGGAACGCAGGGAACCGGGCGCAAGGGGCGTCTTTGGAAATTGGAATGGCTCCAATCTGCTGGGCTTATAATCAAATCATTTCTGCCTTGCCAGCACGGACTTGAGTTCAATAGGTGTTACCGCCATGAACTTCGCCACGATCTTGTCACCCCGCTCGCTCAAAGTCTCCGGCCTTGCCTGCCGCCGCGGCGAGCGCGTGCTGTTCGAGGGGCTGGATTTCGAGGTTGCACCAGCCGAAATCACCCTGCTGCGCGGCCCGAACGGCGCCGGCAAGACCACGCTCCTGCTCTGCCTCGCCGGCCTGATGCGTCCCACTGCCGGCAGCATCAATTTTTCGGGACGCGATCCCGAACGGCGGCCGGATAGCGATATCGGCTTCCTCGGCCACCTCTCCGCGATCAAGACCCGGCTGACGCTGACCGAGAACCTGCGCTTCTGGGCGGCGGTGAACGAGGTCTCCCCCGCCCTGATCGAGCCAGCGCTGGAGGCCGTGGGCCTTGCCCCGCTGGCCGGGCTCGATGCCGGCCATCTCTCGGCCGGGCAGACCCGGCGACTGGCGCTGGCGCGGCTGATCCTCTCCGATCGCCCGATCTGGCTGCTCGACGAGCCCACTGCCGCGCTCGATGCCGATGGCGATCTCCTCGTCGCTGGGCTCATCGATTCCCATCTCGATCGCGGCGGCATGGCCGTCGCCGCCACCCACTACGACCTGGCGCTAAAAAATCCCGCGCGGGTCAAAACCCTGCCGATCGGGCGGCGGCCATGAAAGGCCTCCTCGCCCTCATCGGCCGCGACTTGAAACTTGCCACCCGCGTCGGGGGCGATGCGCTGACGCTGGTGCTGTTCTTCGTCATGGTCGGCGCCATTGTGCCCTTCGCCATTGGCCCGGATCGCGAGACGCTCGCCCGCCTCGCCCCCGGCATTGTCTGGATCGCGGCGTTCCTGTCGATGATCCTCGGCCTCGACCGGTTGTTCCGCACCGATGTCGAGGATGGCTCGCTGATGCTGTTCCGCCACGCGGCGCTTTCGCTCGAATCGATCAGCTTTGCAAAACTCGTCGCGCACTGGCTGCTGACCGCGCTGCCGCTGATCATCGCCACCCCGATCCTCGCCATTCTCCTCGCCATGGATTTTTCCACCTGGCTGCGCACGGTACTGTCGCTTTTGGTGGGTACACCCGCTTTGGTCGCCTTCGGCACAATTGGCGCGGCCGTGACCGTGTCATTGCGCCGCGGCGGGCTGATCGCGCCGGTCTTGATCCTGCCGCTGTCGATCCCGGTGCTGATCTTCGGGGTCAGCGCCATCGCGGCCGACACCGGGGCCGGCACCAGCGCCGCGGCGCTGCTGTTCATGGCGGCCATCAGCCTTGTTAGCGTTGCGTTATCACCATTCATTGCGGCGCTTGCCTTGCGGCTGGTCGAGGACTAAAGCAGATTCATCCCGAGGATAGAGCAATGACCGTCGAGACGGCCAACCCCAAGCAGAACTGGTTCAGCCGCCTGGCCCATCCCGGCCAGTTCCTCGGCTGGTCCAAGGGCTTCATCATGCCGCTGGCGCTGCTCACACTCGTGCTGTTCGGCGCCGGGCTCTATTTCGCCTTCTTCGATTCGCCGGCCGAGTACCAGATGGGCGACACGGTGCGCATCATGTACGTGCACGTGCCCAACGCCTGGCTCAGCCAGTTCGTCTACGCCATCATGGCCGCCTCTGCGCTCGGCACCCTGGTCTGGCGCCACCCGATGGCCGATGTCGCGGCCAAGTCCGCCGCCCCGCTCGGCGCCGTGTTCACGGCGCTGGCGCTGTTTACCGGTTCGCTCTGGGGGCGCCCCACCTGGGGCACCTTCTGGGAGTGGGACGGGCGGATGACGTCCACCCTGATCCTGCTCTTCATCTATCTCGGCATCATCGCGCTCTGGCGCGCCTTCGAGGACCAGGGCCGCGCCGCCCGCGTCATTGCCGTGTTCACGCTGGTCGGCGCCCTCAATATCCCGGTGATAAAATTCTCCGTCGATTGGTGGCATACGCTGCACCAGCCGGCCAGCATCATGACCAGCGGCTCGCACCTGCCGGCCTCGATGCTGCTGCCGCTGCTGCTGATGTCGCTCGCCTTCACCACCCTGTTCCTCACCCTCCATATCGTGCGCATGCGCAGCGAGATCTTCCGCCGCCGCGCCGAAAGCCTCGAACGCCGCGCTGCCGCGGGGCTGGCCGCCAAATGATCGATCCGAATTCCGAAAATATCTTCATCGCCTGGGCCTATGCCGGCGTCGTCGTCGCCGTGCTCGGGCTGATCGCCTGGACCTATCTCGATACCCGCCGCATCGCCGCGCGCCTCAAGCGCCTCGAGGACCAGGGCATCCACCGCCGTTCCGCCGGAAAAGCTTCGTGAAGCGTATCGCGCTGTTCCTGGTGCCGCTGATCGCGCTCGTGGCGCTGCTGGCCGTGTTCGCCTTTAACCTCAACCGCGACCCGGGCTATGTCCCGTCGGTCTTGATCAATAAGCCGGCGCCGGCCTTCAGCCTCGCCAAGGTGGCGACGCTGACGCTTCCGGGGTTCGACACCGCGTCGCTCAAAGGCCAGGTCAGCGTGGTCAACGTCTTTGCCAGCTGGTGCATTCCCTGTCGCGACGAGCACCCGGTGCTCGAGCAGCTGAAGGCTGAAACCGGGGTAAAATTCTTCGGCATCAACCAGAAGGACACGCCCGAGAACGCCAAGAAATTTCTCGATGAACTCGGCAATCCCTTCGATGCCGTCGGCGGCGACGGCAATGGCCGCGTTTCGATCGATTTCGGCGTCTACGGCGTTCCCGAAACCTTCGTCGTCGACAAGAACGGCGTCATCGCGTTCAAATTCGTCGGCCCGATGAGCGTCAAAGCCATGGAGACCGTGGTTAAGCCCGCCATCCTGAAAGCCAGCGCCGCCGCCGCGAGCTGATCGGGGCGGGCCGATCTCAGCGTCACATCGGCCGGCTGACCGCCTCGAGCAGGCTCGCCAGCGACACGAACGGAATGCCGGCGCGCTCGGAAAGCCCCGAGGCGCAGGTCGAAACCGTCGAAACCCCAATGCCGCAGTCTTCCGGAATATCGTCCTTGGCGAACCGCGTCGCATGGGCATTCAGCTCGGGAATGAGCAGCCCCTTGTCGCCGGCATAGCCGCAGCAGGTCACCGACGACAGCACCGCGATCTGGCCCGAACACGCCGCCGCCAGCGCCTCGATGCTGGCCTGTTCCTTCAGCCGCTGCGCGGAACAATTGTGGTGCACCGCCACCACCGGCACCGGCCGGGTGATGCTCAGCCGCGGCAAGATCTCAGCCAGCAGGAACTCGGCACTGTCCGCCACGGCCCCGCCGTGCTCGCGCAAATGCTTGGCACAAGTCGACGCATCGGTCAAAACCGGCAGCGCGCCGCTTCCCGACAGCGCCGCCAATTCGGCCTGCAGCTTGCCGCCAACCTTTGCGGCCTCCTGCGGAAACCCTTTGCTCTGGAACGGCTGGCCGCAGCACTGGCCGTTGAGATTTTCCGGCACTATCGGCTCGAACCCCACCCGCTGTAGCAGCGCCACGATCGCGTCAGGCGTCGGCAGCAATTCCAGCTCCATCGAGCCCCCGCCCGACGGCACGCTCACCTTCTGCGGCGCGCCGAACATGCGGGTGGCGCAGGATGGGAAATACACCACCTGGCCCAGCGGCGCGGCCTTGGATTTTTGCACCACCTTTGGCGCCCCCGGCCCGCGCTTCAGCGCCTGCGACACGCGCGGAATGGCATTGCCACTCAGCGCCCGCGCCGCCCCGGCGATCGCATCCGTCGCCGCATTGCCGATCGTAGCCCGCCCCAGCGCATTGGCGCCCACCGCCGCACTCATGAAACCTTCGACGATGCCGGTATTGGCCGCGGCCCAGTGCGCCATGGTCCGCGCCGGCTCGCTCCGCCGTTCGGCCCGATCGCCCAAAATCATCGTGCCGGTCTCGATGCCCACCGGGCAGCGCAGCGAACAAAGATTGCACGCCGCGCAGGTATCCATGCCGGCATATTTGAATTCCTTGTAGAGTTCGGCCAGCCGCTCGGGCTCCTCCCCGGTCGCCTCGAGCCGCGCCATTTCGCGCGTCACCGCAATGCGCTGCCGCGGCGATAGGGTCATGCCGGCCGACGGACACGCTGGTTCGCAGAACCCGCACTCAATGCACAAGTCCACGATCGGATCGGCGAGCGGCATGGTTTTGAGGTGCTTGATGTGCGCCTTCGGGTCGGTGGTCAGCAGCACGCCCGGATTGAGCAGGTTCTCCGGATCGAACAGTGCCTTGATGCGGTGCATCAGCGCATAGGCCTTGCTGCCCCACTCCGCCTCGACGAAGGCCGCAATGGCCCGCCCCGTGCCGTGCTCCGCCTTCAGCGACCCGCCGAACTGCACCGAAACCAGGTCCGACAGCGCCCTGGAGAAATCGTCGAATTTTTCCGCCGCGCCCGGCTGCGAAAAATCATCGCTCATCTGGAAATGCAAATTGCCCGCCAGCGCATGGCCGAAAATGATGGCGTCATCATAACCATGCTCGTCGAGCAGGATGCGCATGGCAATGACGAAATCGGCCAGCCGGTCGATCGGCGCCGCCACGTCCTCGGTCAGCATCGAGGTGCCCTTCGGCCGCGCCGCGCCGCCCGAGGCGAAAAACCCCTTGCGGATATCCCAGAGCGCGTGCGAGCGCTCCTCGTCGGTCGAAAAATCGATATTGGTGGCGCCCTCGCTGGCGACGATCGCCACCGCCTTGGCAACTTCCGCCTCGAGCGTTGCCGCATCCGGCGCGGTGACGTCGATCAGCACCGCCGGCGAATTCTCCGTGAGGAACGGCCGCAGTGGGGCCATTGGCGCCAGGTGCTCGACCGTCGCCAGCGCCCGGCGCTCGATATATTCGGCCGCCGTGACGCCCGTCGTCACCTGCACGCCGCCATTGGACAGCTTGGTGATCGCCCGCGCGCACGAGTGCGGATCGGGGAACGGCACCAGCGCCGTGGATTTGAACGGATGCTCGGGCACCGTGTTGTAGGTGACTTCCGACACGAAGCCGAGCGTCCCTTCCGAACCAACGATCAGATGCGTGAGGATGTCGATCGGGTCGTGATAGTCGACCAGCGCGTTCAGCGAATAGCCGACGGTATTCTTGATCTTGTATTTTCGCCGGATCAGCGCCACCAGTTCCGCATCGGCCATCACCTCGTGATGCAGCTCGTGCAGCCCCGCCAGCAGCGCCGGCCGCGCCTTGCGGAACGCCTCGCGCGAAGCTTCGTCGCCGCTGTCGAGCACGGTGCCGTCGGTCAGCATCACCCGCAGCCGCGCCATGGTATGGTAGGTATTGTGCGCCACGCCACAACACATGCCGGACGAGTTGTTGTTGACGACGCCACCGATTTTGCAGGTCGCCTGGCTGGCCGGATCCGGCCCCAGCTTGCGGTTCAGCGGTGTTAGCGCCCTGTTGGCGTTGGCGACGATCATCGACGGCCCGAGCGTCACCTTGTCGCCGCCATCGCTGATCTTGATCTTGCGCCAGCCATCGCCGAGTACGGCGAGCACGCCATCGGTCACCGCCTGGCCGGAGAGCGAAGTGCCGGCGGCACGAAACGTGATCGGCAGGCCTTCGGCGCGCGCCGCTTCTAGCACGGCGCGCACTTCGTCCTCGGTGTTGATGATGACCACGAGAGCCGGAATCAGCCGGTAGGAACTGGCGTCGCCGCTATAGGCGTAGGTATAGAGCGCATCCGTCATCAGGCGCTTCTGGTCAATGACCGGGCTCAGCCGCGCCGCAACGCGCTTGCCGGCCAAAGCCCTGTCGATTTCAATTTTCGCCTGAACGTTCAACGCCGCTGCTCCTCTTCCGTCCTACCAATGGTCTAGCACGGATGAGGTTGTCAGAGGAAAGCCGCTTTTGTAGGCCTGCGCTTAAAGAATAGCCGGGTGGGGGCGCGTTCGTGACGGTTAAACCCCCACCCGGCGTCTGCCTCGGCCCTTGCGGGCCGGGGATTTCAGAGATCGACGTCGCGCTTGCGGATCAGTTCGGCCGCCTTGCGCAAAATGTCGGCCAGCCGGCGCTGCGTCGCTTCGTCGCCGTCGATCGCATCGGCAATGGCGGACTTGAGCTCGCGCCGCGCTTCGTTAACCTCGGGCAGCACGCCCGGAATATCGCGATCGCCGCGCGGGCCGTGCCCGAACGGGCCGCGGCGATGTTCACCTGCCTGCTCGTTATCGCCGCCCCCCGCAGGCCCAAACGGCCAATCCTTTTCGGCGGTCTCGCGCCATTTATTCATGCGCTCGCCGGCCTTGCCGAGGAAA
>JAQGKB010000213.1 GCA_028290345.1 Hyphomicrobiales bacterium
ACATCAACCTCTGGTGTTTCACGTGGATCAATTTCGTCACTGCGACGCGCCTCAACCCGCACCGGCAGCCCGAGCTCCCGGGCTACGGTTTTGAGAAAGCTGGCCTTTCGACCGTTCGGCTCGACCAGAATGAATTGGACTTCACTGCCCTTTAACGCGACCGCCAACGGCAGAGCCGGGAATCCACCACCGCTTCCAAGGTCAAGAATCAGTCGGTCAGTTGGCTGCAGCAGCTTCACCACCTGCAGGCTATCAGCCATGTGCCGGCTCCAGAGATCCTTCAGTGTTTCACGTGAAACAAGATTCTGTACCCGGCTCCATTTTGCCAGAAGCAGAGCAAATGATTCCAACTCCTCCGCAACCTCGCCCGGATCGCGAATCAGATGCGCCACGTACTGATTCGCAACGGCGAGCGCGGCAGCGGAGGCCATCAACCAGCCTTGGTCAACGAGCCGCGACGGATGATCGACAGCAGTAGCGTTACCGCGGCAGGGGTCACGCCGTCGATGGCCTGAGCTTGCGCGATGGTTCCCGGCCGATGCTTCTGTAGCTTCTGTCGCACTTCCATCGAGAGACCGGGCAATCGGTCGAATTCCACCCAGTTCGGAATCTCCCGCCCCTCGTCGCGACGCACAGCCTCGACATCAGACCGCTGCCGGTCGACATAAACCGCATATTGGGCGTCGATGACCAGCTGGTCGAGGGTGCCGGAAGGCACCGCCGCAAGCTGCGGCCACAACCGAACGGCGTCGGCCGGAGTCACCGTTGGATAGGAGAGAAGCTCGAACGCGCTACGCTCGATACCATCGGCATTGACCGCGATTCCTGCCTTGCGCGCGGCACTGGGCGTGGTGCGAAGGCTATCGAGCAGCGTCCGCCCGGCCCGCAGCGCACCGGCCTTTTCGCTATAGATTTCCGCTCGTTGCGGGCCAACCAGACCCTTTTCCATGCCTATGGCCGTCAACCGCTGGTCGGCATTGTCCGAGCGCAGATGCAGCCGGAATTCGGCGCGCGATGTGAACATGCGATAGGGCTCGCTGACGCCGCGCGTCACCAGATCGTCGACCATCACGCCGAGATAGCTGTCGGTCCGCGACAGCGTCAATGGTGCCGTCCCCTTGGCGGCCAGACCGGCATTGGCACCGGCCAGCAGCCCCTGCGCGCCAGCCTCTTCGTATCCGGTCGTGCCGTTAATCTGGCCCGCAAGGTACAGCCCCGGCAGCCGCTTCACTTCCAGCGTCTGCCGCAATTCCCGTGGATCAACGTAGTCGTATTCAATGGCATAGCCCGGACGAATAATACGGACGTTCTCCAGTCCCGGCATCGACCGTAGGAACTGCTCCTGCACCTCGGCCGGCAGCGAAGTGGAGAGCCCGTTGGGATAGATGGTCGGATCGTCAAGTCCTTCCGGCTCCAGGAAAATCTGGTGGCTGTCGCGATCGGCAAAGCGGACGATCTTGTCCTCGATCGAAGGACAGTAACGTGGACCGCGGCTCTGAATTTTGCCGGAGTACATCGCCGAACGATGGATGTTGTCGGCAATGATCTTGTGCGTATCGCTGGTGGTTCGCGTGACAAAGCAGCTGACCTGTCGCGTAGTGATCGCCGTCGTCAGCGCTGAGAATGGTTCCGGCGGGTCGTCGCCGAGCTGTTCCTCAAGGCCGGAGAAATCGATGCTGGTGCCGTCCAGGCGGGCGGGGGTGCCAGTCTTCAGCCGGCCGAGTTGAACCAGCGTCTCGAGCCGCAATGACAGGCCCATCGCCGGACCTTCACCAAAGCGGCCAGCCGGCACTGTTTCTTCGCCGCGATGAATAAGGCCGCGTAGAAACGTGCCCGTGGTCAGCACGACGGCCTTTGCGCCGATGCGCCGACCGTCGAGCAGCACGACGCCCGCGACCACGCCCCCTTCAACGATCAGATCGTCGACCTCCGCCTCGATCACTTCGAGATCGGGCTGCGCCGTGATCGCGGCCTGCATGGCCTGTCGATAGAGCTTCCGGTCGGCCTGAGCCCTGGGGCCGCGCACCGCCGGTCCCTTTCGCCGATTCAGCACCCGGAACTGGATACCGGCCTGGTCGGCGACGCGGCCCATCAAGCCGTCCAAGGCGTCGATCTCGCGTACGAGGTGGCCCTGGCCCAAGCCGCCGATGGCTGGGTTGCAGCTCATTTCGCCGATGGTTGCGAACTTGTGCGTGATCAGCGCCGTTGAAACGCCGAGCCGAGCCGACGCGGCGGCGGCCTCGCAGCCGGCGTGGCCACCACCTACAATGATGACGCCGAAATCAGACATGGCACTCTCCAGAATGGCGGCAAGCTTTAGGCAATTGTTCCACGTGAATCAATGGTGACTGGCGGCTGCAATGTTTCACGTGAATCATTTGCCAATGCAGAAGGCTCCGAACAATCGATCAAGCACCGCCTCGGCATCCATCCGTCCCAACAGCCGCTCAAGCGCGAAAGACGCTCGGCGCAAATCCTCAGCCGCGAGTTCACCATCGAGTAGGTGTGAGCCAGCGTCCTCCAGCCCAGCAGAAGCCTGCAGCAGCGCAGACCGATCGCGCTCGCGGCTGACCAGCACCAGTTCACTACTGCCCGAGGACGCTGCGGCGAAGCGGTCCAATCGTTGCACCAAAATATCCATTCCGGAACCCGCGATGACCGACACCGCGAGATCAGCATCACCCGGCCGAGCGCCGAGGTCCGCCTTGGTAGCCACACGCCAGACCGGTGCATCGATAATGTCGATTGGGGGCAGGGCCGGCACATCGGGCGCCGACAGCCACAAGATCAGGTCGGCCCGCGCAATCTCCTGCTTGGCGCGCCGGACGCCTTCGGCCTCGGCAGCACTGTCAGTCTCACGCAGTCCCGCCATATCGAGCAGCACGACCAATTGGCCGTTTATATCGATGGCCACCTCGCGCACATCGCGGGTGGTACCGGCCTCATCGGTGACGATGGCGATATCAGAGCGTGCCAGGGCATTGAGCAGACTGGATTTTCCGACATTCGGAGGGCCGGCTAGAGCAACACGAAGCCCCTCGCGCACGATCCGTCCGTGGTTGATACTGGCGAGAGCGGTTTCCACGTCCTCGCGCAGCGACCCAATTGCCGCGCCGACAGTTTCCGGCAACTCCGCGGGGACGTCGCCTTCGTTGGAAAAGTCCAGCCGAGCTTCGATTTCAGCCCGCAGATCCAGCAACCGTTCGCGCCAGCCGCCGATCAGCTGCGTCAAACCGCCAGCGAGGCGCGACACCGCCTGCTTGCGCTGATTCTCGGTCTCAGCGAGGATCAAGTCACCGAGACCTTCGACTTCCGTGAGGTCCAGCTTGCCGTTGTCGAAGGCCCGGCGCGTGAATTCGCCGGCTTCGGCGAGACGTATTCCCGGCCGATCGGTAAACATGCGCAGAATGGCCCTCACCACCGCCGGCGAGCCATGAACCTGCAGTTCGGCGCAATCTTCCCCGGTGAAGCTATGCGGCCCAGGAAAGAACACCACCAGGCCGCGATCGAGGAGTTCGTCACCCCGGCGGATTTCCGCCAGACGCAATTGCCGGGCCGGCGGCAGCGGCCCTGCAGCGCTTACGACAGCCTCGCGGACAGCGGGACCGGAGAGCCGGATGACAGCGACGCCGGAGGGCAAGGTGCCCGAAGACAGGGCGACGATGGTATCGCCGGCGCGCAAGTTTCAGCTCTCAGGTATTCATCGAATCGAAGAAATCCGAGTTGGTCTTAGTCTGGCGCAGCTTGTCGAGCAGGAACTCGATGGCGTCAACCGTGCCCATCGGATTGAGGATGCGGCGCAGCACGTACATCTTGCGCAGCACGTCGGGCTCGACCAGCAGTTCTTCCTTGCGGGTGCCGGACTTTGTGACGTCGATCGCCGGGAAGACGCGCTTGTCGGAGACTTTCCGGTCGAGCACGATTTCCGAGTTGCCAGTGCCCTTGAACTCTTCAAAGATCACTTCGTCCATGCGGCTGCCCGTATCGATCAGCGCTGTTGAGATGATGGTGAGCGAGCCGCCATCCTCGATATTGCGCGCCGCGCCGAAGAAGCGCTTCGGGCGCTGCAAGGCGTTGGCATCCACGCCGCCGGTCAGCACCTTGCCAGACGACGGCACCACGGTGTTGTAGGCGCGGCCGAGGCGGGTGATCGAATCGAGCAGGATGACCACGTCGCGCTTGTGTTCGACCAGGCGCTTGGCCTTTTCGATCACCATCTCGGCGACCTGCACGTGCCGGCTTGCCGGTTCGTCGAAGGTCGAGGAAATCACCTCGCCCTTCACCGAGCGCTGCATGTCCGTCACTTCCTCCGGCCGCTCGTCGATGAGCAGCACGATCAGGTAGCACTCGGGGTGATTCGTCGCGATCGATTGTGCGATATTCTGCAACAGTACGGTTTTACCGGTACGCGGCGGAGCAACAATGATGGCGCGCTGGCCCTTGCCGATCGGAGCCACCAGATCCATCACGCGGGCGCTTTTGTCCTTCAGCGTTGGATCTGGCATTTCCAACCGCAGTCGCTCATCGGGATAAAGCGGGGTGAGGTTGTCGAAATTGATCTTGTGCCGCACATTGTCCGGGTCTTCGAAATTGATGGTGTTGACCTTGAGCAGCGCAAAATAGCGCTCGCCATCCTTGGGAGAGCGGATCTGGCCCTCGACCGTATCGCCGGTCCGCAGTGAAAAGCGCCGGATCTGGCTGGGGCTGACATAGATGTCGTCCGGACCCGGCAGGTAATTCGCGTCAGGCGAACGCAAAAATCCAAAACCGTCCGGCAAAACCTCGACAACGCCTTCGCCCGTGATGTCGACTTCCTGGGCCGCGAGTTCCTTGAGGATCGCGAACATCAGTTCCTGCTTGCGCATGGTCGAGGCGTTCTCGACCTCATGTTCTTCGGCGAACACCAACAGTTCGGCTGGCGATTTGGCCTTGAGCTCGCTGAGCTTCATATTCTGCATGGCGGGAATAACCCTTTGGGGAAATCGGAGACGATAACGAAGGAGGGGGTACACCTATAGCAGCGACGGGCGTCGCCGAACCGGAACGGTGAAGCGTTTACGTAGCGCGAAGTCGCTTCATATTCAAGGTTGATTTAATGCGAGCGTCCGGATTCACGTGAAACACCGGCGCCCGCTCAAGGAAGGCTGGCCGACGCTAGAACGGCTTCACCACCACCATGATAACGATGACGATCATCAGCACCGTCGGAATCTCGTTGATCATCCGGAAGAACTTGGCCGGCCTGTCGTTCCGATCCTGCGCGAAGGCACGGAGATGCCTGCCAAGCAGGCCGTGAAAGCCGCTCAGGGCCAGAACGAAGACCGCCTTGACCCAGGGCCATACGCTGCTCCAATCCACGGCACCGCCAAAGATCATCGCCAGGCCGAAGACGTAGGCCGCGATCATCGCCGGCGTGGTGATGCCGCGATAGAGCCGCCGCTCCATGATCTTGAAGGTTTCGGATTGCACCGAACCCTTTTCGGCGTCGGCGTGATAGACGAATAGCCGCGGCAAATACAGCATGCCGGCCATCCAGGCGATCACGGAAATGACGTGCAGCGCCTTGACCCATTCGATCCACATCAGACGCGTCCCTTCACGAAATTCACGAGCCGGGCGACGTTGTCGATCGGCGTTTCGGGAACGATGCCGTGCCCGAGGTTGAAAATATGCGGCCGGCCAGCAAAGGCCTCGATGATCTGCGCGGCGCGGGTTTCCATCTGCGCGCCGCCGGCGACCAGGCGCAGCGGATCGAGATTGCCTTGCACGCCGAGGCCGACGGGTAGGGCGGTGTTGGCAAAATCCAGCGGCGTTGCATAGTCCAGCCCGAGCACGTTGACTTTCGTCGCCTTCGCATAGGCGGGCAACATCCCCGCCGCACCACGCGGAAATCCGATGATGGGCGCGTTGGGGATCATTGCACGCACCCCTTCCACGATCCGGCGATTCGGCTCGATCACCCTTTGCTCGAAAGCCACTTCGTCGAGATTGAGCGCCCAGCTTTCGAACAGTTGCACCACATCAGCGCCGGCTTTGAACTGCGCCACGAGGTAGGCGATGCTGGCCTCGACCAGCACATCGATCAACGCCGCAAACGCGTGTGGTTCGCGCAGTGCGAACAGTCGGGCCGCCGCCTGGTCGGTCGAGCCGCGACCACCGATCATATAGGTCGCCACCGTCCAGGGAGAGCCACAGAAGCCGATCAGGGTCTTTTCCGGAGCCATGGCCGCCCGCAGTCTCGAA
>JAQGKB010000240.1 GCA_028290345.1 Hyphomicrobiales bacterium
TGGCCAAGTTCCCCGATCTCAAGCGCTGGGATTTCCGCATTCTTGCCACCGACATCGATACCGATGTGATTGCCAAGGCGGCGCAGGGCATCTATCCGGCGTCCGAGCTCAACGACCTTTCCAGCCAGCGGGCGGCCCCGTTCGAAAAGCTCGACAATGGCAGCATCCGTATTCCCGCCGCGGCGCGGCAACTGGTGGCGTTCAAGGCGCTGAACCTGATGAACGACTGGCCGATGAAGGGCCCGTTCGACGCCATCTTCTGCCGCAACGTCGCGATCTATTTCGACCGGCCGACGCAGACGCGGCTGTTCCAGCGCCTCGGCAAGGCCCTGGCCACCGAGGGATATCTCTATATCGGACACTCAGAGAACCTGGGAAGCGGCGCCGATGGCTTCAGGAGCCTCGGCAAGACCATCTTCCAGGTCAAACCGGGCCAACGGTCCAAGGACGCCGCATGATCAAGGTTCTCATAGTCGATGATAGCGCGCTGATCCGCGAAGTGCTGGCCCGCACCCTCGGGCGCGACGATGACATCAAGGTCATCGGCACCGCCGCCGATCCGATCGAAGCCCGCGAGAAGATCAAGGTGCTCAATCCGGATGTGGTGACGCTCGACATCGAGATGCCCAACATGAACGGGCTGCAGTTCCTCGAGAAGTTGATGCGGCTGCGGCCGGTGCCGGTGGTGATGGTCTCGACGCTCACCCACAAGGGCGCCAGCGAGACGCTGCTGGCGCTGGAACTGGGCGCTGTCGATTTCGTCGCCAAGCCCAACAACAATCTGAGCGGCGGGCTCGAGGCCTTCGGCATCAACCTGCGCGAAAAGGTGCGGGCCGCCGCGGCCAGCGACGTGCGCGGCCGCGCATTGCAGACGGTGGCGCCGAAGGTAGTGCTGCGCACGGCGGCGGCGCCGAATGGCGCGCTGATCGCCATCGGCGCCTCAACCGGCGGGGTCGAGGCGGTGCGGGTGGTGCTCGGCGACATGCCGGCCGATTGCCCGCCCATCGTCATCGCACAGCACATGCCGCCCGGCTTCACGGCCCGGTTTGCGGCGCGGCTCGATGAATTGACCAGCCTCAAGGTGGTCGAGGCAGACGACCGCATGCCGCTGCAGGTCGGGCACGCCTATGTGGCGCGCGGCGATCACCATTTGCGCGTCGAGCGCTCGTCCGGGCAACTCAAGTGCCGGCTGGGCCAGGACGACCTGGCGTCGGGGCATCGCCCCAGCGTCGACGTGCTGTTCGAATCGGTGGCCAAGGCGGTCGGCCCGATGGCGGTAGGAGCAATCCTCACCGGCATGGGACGCGATGGTGCCCGCGGCCTGAAGCTGATGCGCGAGGCGGGCGCCTATACCGTCGGCCAGAACCACTCGGCACTGGTCTATGGCATGCCCCGGGTCGCGTTCGAGGAAGGGGCCGTCGTCGAGCAGGCGCCGGTCGAAATGATAGCCAGCCGGTTGGTAGCCGCGCTTAATAAAATGAAATCCGCCGCATAATGCAGGCTCCGATTGACACTATGGTAACGGATTATCCCTAGAGTTCTCCATAGATGCGGAGCCTTTATGGGCGCGTAACAAGTGAAGAGTGACTATGCCCAAGGCAAGTGGTGTCAGTGTATTGATCGTTGACGATCAGCAATCCATGCGTGGCCTCTGCAAGTATATCCTGACCCAATTGGGATTCAAGGAGATTACCGAGGCAAAGAGCGGCCGCGATGCGCTCGGCAAGCTTGAGAAGACCAATATCGACCTCATCATTTCCGATTGGAACATGGATGACATCGACGGGCTGACCCTGCTCAAGGTGATCCGCAAGCATCCCAAGACGGCGACGATGCCGTTCATCATGGCCACGGGCCGCTCCGACAAGGAGCAGGTCAAGGAAGCCATCGCCGAAGGCGTCAACAACTACATCATCAAGCCATATGACGCAGGCACGATGAAAAAACGCATCGAAGCAGTCATCGGGGTTCTATCCTGAACCCCAGCGGCAGTATTGCTGCCGCTGCCTGCTTGCTCTTTCCGAAGCAATATTGCTTCGTAGGAAGAAATTAATCCTAGCGCACTAGCGTCACGCTGACCGGTCCGAGGGGGATGGGCTGGTCGATGCCGGTTTGCGTCCGGCGTTCGGGCGTACCCCCATATTGCATAACCGCCCGTTTGGGGCACGCATATGGGGGCACCGTTGAACTTGCTGCAAACCTTCGCCAAAGCTCTGTCCGTCAAATCCTGGACCATCAGGCGCAAGCTGCCGCTGGCGTTGCTGGGCTCGGCCCTGCTGGTCAGTGCCGGGGTGGGGCTGGGCAGCTACGTCATCGGCTCGCAAACCGTCGTCACCCTGGCGCGGCAGAACCTTGCGACGCTGGCGTTCGAGCGCTCAAACCAGCTCACCAATTACCTGCGCAGCGTAGAGGGCGACCTGAACGCCACGGCGAGCGGGGCGACGACCATCCAGGCGATGCGCGATTTCGCCAACGCCTGGGTGCAGATCCAGGGTGGGCAACTCAACGCGTTGCGCGCCATCTACCCCAAGGGGGCATCGGAAGCCGGCAAGGCCGAGGCGCTGGCGGCAACGCCGAGCGCGGCCAATTTCGATGGCGCGGTGCTCCGCTACCAGGCGGCGTTCCGGGCGCAGGTCACGGCCAATGGCTATGCCGACCTCTACCTGCTCGATCCGCAAGGCAACATCGTCTATTCCGTCAACAAGCTCGAGGATTTCGCCACCAATATCGCGGCAGCCGACGGCCCGCTGGCGGGTTCCGGGCTTGCGGCCGCCTATAAGGCGGCCAATGCCATCACCACGCCGGATGCGGCCGGGCCGAACGTCCTGGGCTTTGCCGATTTCGGCGCCTACGCGCCGGCGGGCGCGGTGGCGGCGAGCTTCATGGCCAAGCCCCTGTTCAATGCCACCGGACGGAAAATCGGCGTACTGGCCATCCAGCTCAATCCAAAGCTTCTCGACAAGGTCATCGGCAACCGCACGGGTCTGGGCGCGACGGGCGAGGTGCTGGCCGTGGGGCCCGATCACCTGCTGCGCTCCAATTCGAGCTTTGCCGCCGGCCAGGCCGGGGCGATGAACGTGACGCTAAGCAGTGCGGCGGTCGATGCGGCGCTTGCCGGCGCCGCCAGCGACGGCACGGCCGAAACCTATCGCAACATGCCGATGCTGGTTTCGGCCCAGCCGGTGGCGGTGCCCGGCATCAAGTGGGTAACGGTTGCGGTGATCGGGCGCGACGAGGTGTTTGCCCCGGTGGCAGAGATGCGCAATTTGATGCTCGGCATCGGCGCGGTGCTGCTGCTGCTGGTCGCGGGAGCCGGCCTCTGGTTCTCGCGCAGCCTCACCGGGCCGATCAGCCGGCTGACCGGCACCATGCAGGCCCTCGCCAAGGGTGATCTTGGCGCCGAGGTCGATGGCGGCGAGCGCGGCGACGAACTGGGCGCCATGGCCCGCGCCGTGGAAGTGTTCCGCGAGAACGGACTGAAGGTCGCGCAGATGACGCAGGCCGAAGCGGCGCGCATCGTGCGTGACCAGGCGGCCCGCACCGAGATGATGGCCGACCTGCAGCAGGCGTTCGGCAAGGTGGTCAATGCCGCGGTGGCCGGCGATTTCTCGCTGCGGGTGGCCACCGAATTCCCCGACGGCGAACTCAATGAATTGGCGCGCAGCGTCAATAATCTCGTCGAAACCGTAGATCGCGGCCTCGATGAATCCGGTTCGGTACTGGCGGCGCTGGCGGAGACCGATCTCACCAAGCGGGTCCATGGCAGCTATGCCGGCGCGTTCGACCGGCTCAAGGCCAATACCAATGCCGTGGCCGATACGCTGATCTCGATCGTCATCCAGTTGCGCGGCACCTCGCGTACGCTGAAGACCGCTACCGGGGAAATCCTCTCCGGGGCCAACGATCTTTCCGAGCGCACCACGCGGCAGGCAGCCACCATCGAGGAAACCTCGGCCAGCATGGAAGTCCTGGCCGCCACCGTCGCCCAGAACGCCACAAGGGCGGTCGAGGCGTCGACCAATTCGGGCAGCCTGACGCGATCGGCGGAAGAGGGCGGCGCGGTGATGCACCGGGCCAATGCAGCGATGGACAAGATCACCGCCTCATCCGTGAAGATCTCCAATATCATCGGCCTTATCGACGACATCGCCTTCCAGACCAACTTGTTGGCACTCAACGCGTCGGTGGAAGCGGCGCGGGCGGGCGAGGCGGGCAAGGGCTTTGCCGTGGTCGCCGTGGAAGTGCGGCGGCTCGCGCAATCGGCGGCGGAGGCGTCCAAGGAAATCAAGCTCCTGATCGAGCAGAGCAGCGGTGAAGTCGAAGGCGGGACCCGCCTCGTGGCGGAAGCCGCCGGAAAGCTGGTCGCGATCCTCGAAGCGGCACGTGCCAATAACGGCCTGATCGAGAGCATCGCCCGCGACAGCCGCGAGCAGGCCAAATCGATCGATGAGGTCAATACCGCGGTGCGGCAGATGGATGAGATGACGCAGCACAATGCGGCCCTGGTCGAGGAAATGAACGCAGCCATCGAGCAGACCGAGGGCCAGGCGACCGAGCTGGATCACGTCATCGATATCTTTGCACTCGATGCCGAGAGCGCCGAGCCGGCGCTACGCCAGCCCGGCAAGGCGCCATCGCGCCCGCTCGCGGAAAAGGTCGTGGGCGGCGCGCGGGGGCTGCAGCAAAAACTCAAGGCGGCGGCAGGCTCGTACCGGTCGCAGGGCGATGCGGCCGTGCGGAAGGATTGGGAAGAGTTCTGAGGCCGGCCGGAGCAAGGTTGCTGACGGACAGCGTCGCCTTGCCGCACGATTTCAGCTCGGAACGGTCAAAATGTCGCACCCCCGACGTTCTGAACGTGGCTTTTTGGTGTCCTCGTTTTTGCTTCCTTAAGTGTTCAATAGATACAATTTAATCAAGAACGGGAGGGGGCCCTTCGTGGCAGCATTGCACGACCCGTTCAGAGTTGTATTTTAGCATTCGGGAAGTCACCATGAAATTCCAGTCAATCGTACTTGGCGTGTGCGGGGTTTTGCTCGTAACGGGCGCCGTTATTACCGGCTCCAGCTTTTATGTCAGCCGCTCCTTCGAGCAGGCCGCCCAAACCTCAGCGACGCTGATAGCGTCGATGCGCAACCAGATGACCGCCGACATGCTGCACCATGAGTTGCGCGCGGTGGTCTATCGCGCCATGTACGCGACGGTCACCGCCAATGATGTGGTGGCAACCGGCGCGCAAAAGGAGCTGGTGGGCTACACTGCCGCCCTGCGCGCCGCCATGGCCGCGCAGCAGCCGCTGGATCTGCCCGACGACGTTCAGAAATCGATCGACTCCGAGACCGCGCCCCTCGAGGACTACATGCAGAGCGCGCAGACGCTGATCACCGCCGCCGGCGCGCTCGAGGTCGACAAGGCCATGGCGCTGCTGCCCAAGTTCGACGCTGCCTTCACCGCGCTCGAGGGCTCGATGAAATCGGTCTCCGACACCATCCAATCCGCCAACGACAAGGCCACCGCAAATGGCGATGCCGTATCACGGCTGTCGAGCATCATGAACATCGGCAGCGCCGCCATCTTCGTGCTGCTGACGGCTGGGCTATTGTGGCTGAGCCGGCGGTTCATCTCGCGGCCGCTGGCCACGATGACCTCGAACATGCTGCGCCTTTCGGATGGCGATGCCGAGGTCAAGATCGACG
>JAQGKB010000263.1 GCA_028290345.1 Hyphomicrobiales bacterium
GCAGAAGCGGCAGGAGGCGCGGGCATAATGACCACCATCGTCGAACGATCCATGGGGGGGCAGCGCGAAGCCGCCGTCGAGGGCGCCGTCTATTTTCCGCGCAAGAAGCGCGGCATCAGCCCGCGCAGTATCGCCATCATCGCTTTCCTCACCATCTGCGCGGCGTTCTTCTGCGTGCCGCTCTATGTGATCATCATCACCTCGTTCAAGACGATGGATCAGATCCGGCAGGGCGAGATCTTCGCGCTGCCCACCACCTGGACGCTCGATGCCTGGTGGACGGCGTGGGACAAGGCCTGCTCGGGCATGAACTGCAGCGGCATCAAGGTCGGTTTCGTCAATTCGCTGGAAATTCTGTTCCCGAGCCTCGCGCTGTCGCTGGCGCTCTCCTCGGTCACCGGCTACGCGCTGGCGCTGTGGAACGTCAAATGGGCCGGCACCTTCCTGTTCCTATTGTTCATGTGCGCCTTCGTGCCGTTCCAGATCATCATGATCCCGCTGATCATCCTGACCTCGGGGCTGAGGGTCTATGGCACCATCTGGGGCATCGCGATCGTCCATGCGGTGCTGGCCATGCCGATCCTGACGCTGATCTTCCGCAATTACTACAAAGGCATCCCGCAGGAGATCATGAGCGCCGCGCTGATGGATTCGGGCAGTTTCTGGAAGATTTTCCTGCACATCATCCTGCCGATGTCGGGAAACATCATGATCGTGGTGCTGATCCTGCAGATCACCTCGATATGGAACGATTTCCTGATCGGGCTGACCTATGGCGGGCTCGGCACGCAGCCGATGACGGTGATCTTGGCCAATGTAGTGATCACATCCACCGGCGAGGTGTCGTATAACCAGAACATGGCGGCGGCTTTGCTCACGGCCATTCCCCCGCTCGTCATCTATTTCGTACTCGGCAAATTCTTTGTGCAGGGCGTCACCGCCGGCGCAATCAAGGGGTAGGCGCATGCCACGTGTCGCATTTGAAAAGATCGTAAAATCCTACGGCAAGGTCACGGTTCTGAAGAACCTTGATCTCGAGGTGGGCGACGGCGAGTTCCTCGTCCTGCTCGGGCCGTCGGGTTGCGGCAAGACCACGCTGCTCAACCTCTTGGCTGGACTGATCGATGTCAGTTCCGGGCGCATCATGATCGGCGATCGCGACGTGACCGAACTCGACCCGAAGGATCGCGGGCTGGCGATGGTGTTCCAGTCCTATGCGCTCTATCCGACCAAGACGGTGCGCGGGAACCTCAAATTCGGGCTTTCGGCCAGCAAGCTCGACAATGCGGAAGTCGAGCGCCGCATCGCCTGGGCAGCAAAGCTCTTGCAGATCGAGCCGCTGCTCGACCGCAAGCCCGCGCAGCTTTCCGGCGGACAGCGGCAGCGCGTCGCCATTGGCCGGGCGCTGGTAAAACAGGTGGGGGTGTTCCTGTTCGACGAGCCGCTCTCGAACCTCGATGCCAAATTGCGCACCGAGACCCGGCTTGAGATCAAGAAGCTGCACGACGATACCAAATCCACCATCGTCTATGTGACGCACGACCAGATCGAAGCCATGACCATGGCGACCAAGGTCGCGGTGATGAACGCCGGCGTGATCCAGCAGTTCGGCACGCCCGACGAAATCTACGATATGCCATCAAACCTGTTCGTCGCCGCCTTCATCGGCGCGCCGGCGATGAATTTGCGCCCGGCGACGCTCAATGTCGCCAACGGCCAGGTGGGCGCCACGCTGGGGAGCGAGGTCCAGCTCAATCTTACCGGCTATCCGTTCGTCACCCCGCCGGCCGACGGCGAGCAGGTGGTGATCGGCTTCCGCCCGGAACATTTCGGCCAGCCGAACCAGCTTGTGCCGGATGCCGCGACGCAATTCGAACTGCCGGTGCAATACACCGAGAAGACCGGCGGCGACGCCACCGCCTATTTCAAGATCGATGGCGGGCTGTTGGCGGCGCGCGTCGATCCGGCGCGGATCGGCCAGCTCAAACAGGGCGATTTGATCAAGATCGGTTTTCCCATGGGCAAGGTGCACGTCTTCGACGCAAAGAGCCAGTACCGGCTCTAGGGACGACTTGGAGCGCGGCGACCGGCGGAGGCGGTCGAGGCGTTCGAGACCAACGACAGAATCGAGGGCCGGCCGTCAGGACCGGCTGGGATGAACAAGGGGTAACCCGTTCGCGGATCGGGCAGGCATGTTGCGGAACCATCCCGCATCGCGCCCGCCACGCCAGGCAAGCGGCTAAAGCCCGGTTACGCAAAACCTTCCGTCAAGAGAAGGGCTGAACCCACTGGCGCCAATGGGCGCACCAAAAGGAGAAGGACATGCACCTAAAAAAACTCGCCGCATTGACGGCGGCACTCATGGTGACCGCAACGGCGACTGCCTCTTACGCCACCGATCTCGTCATCTACCATACCTGGTCCACGCCCAGCGAAATCGCGGCGCTGAACGTGCTGAAGACCCAGCTCAACGCCGACGGCAATGGCTGGACCGATATCGCCATTCCACATGATACCGGCGCCAACGTCAGCCTCACCAACATGGTCACCGGCGGCAACCCGCCGAACGTGTTCATGAACTCGGACCCAAACATCATCCGCGACCTGACCAAGCAGGGCCTCACGGTGCCGCTGACGCAGTTCTTCAAGGAAAATGACGTCAGCGCGCATTTCCCCGAGACGGTGCTGCGTGCCGTCACGGTCGATGGCGAAATCATGAAGATCCCGACCGGCGTGCATATCGACGGCATGCTTTACTACAATCTCGACGTCGCCAAGAAAGCCGGCGTCGATCCGGCCAAGTGGACCTCGCTCGATGCGATGTTCGCCGATTTCCCCAAGATCAAGGCTGCCGGGTTCCAGCCACTGGCCGTCGGCAGCCAGGATTTCCAGGTCGGCTATCTGACTCACGCCCTGATCGCCGCTATCGGCGGTCCGGATATCTACAACCGCGTCTATGGCGAAAAGCCCGATCCGACGGTGTTCGATACCCCGGAATTCCGCAAGGCGATCGACACGGTTCGCGAGTTTTCGAACAATGTCGACCAGGGTTCGTCGAACCGCGCCTGGAACGAAACCACCAACATGGTGATCACCGGCAAGGCGCTGATGCAGATCCATGGCGACTGGATGAAGGGTGAGTGGCGCAATGCCGGCAAGGTCGCCGGCAAGGATTTCGGCTGCGTCAACATTCCGGGGACCAAGGCCCTTTCGGTGACGGTCGATGCGTGGGGCCTTTTGGGTGGCCCGTCGGTCGACGATGCGCACAAGAAGGCCGAACTCGACTTCGCCAAGATCGTGGTCGATCCGAAGATCACGGCGGAATTTGCCGCCAAGAAGGGTTCGACCCCGGTGCGTCTCGATGCGCCGACGGCCAATCTCGACCAGTGCAACACCCTGGTGCTGGACTCGCTGAAGAAGCCGAACTTCTCGGTGCAGAGCCCGTTCAACATCAGCGACAGCGACTGGATCCGCTCGATCTGGGACATCATGTTCAAGTATTGGGGTGATCCGAAGATGACCACCGATGACGTGGTCAAGCAGATGAAGGATCAGTACCAGACGATCTTCGGCTGATCGCTCGTACTCTCCAAGGCGGCGGGAGAGGCAATCCTCCCGCCCAAATTGCCCGCCGCCTTTTTTCTCCCATTGCAGATTTCGACTGGAGTTTGCCGCGGCCGCTCGCGTGCGGGCGCAGTTAAGAAGTCATTCACCCATGCGCGGGTAAATTTCTCCGCCCTCCCCGAAACACTCGCCGGATCAAGGCCAAATTAACACTATCGGCCTCTGACTGATCTCCAAAATTGGAGAATAGGCTGGTGTTCACCGCCGCCCGCAAATCGATGCCGGCCATCGACTACGTCTCGATCGTGCGTTCGGTCTACAAGGACCGGCGTGGCATGGTCTTTGGTACCTTGGCCAGTGCCCTCGGGGCCGGCGCGGCGGCTTACAAGACCGATTCTTTGGTGCTGTACGGCGTCGCGGCGGTCTTCGTGCTGGTGACGATCTTCCGTTACGCCGACATGACGCAATTCAATGTCTCCAATCTGGAGGCGACCGACGTCGAGACCGCGGCAAAGTGGGAAGTGCGAGCCACCTTCTGGGGCGCATTCGTGGCGCTGCTTTACGGCGGCTGGTGTTTCTGCAGCCTGGTTTTCGTCAACGACCCGATTGCCGAACTGATCAGCCTACTCACCACCATCGCGGCCATGGTCGGTATCGTCACGCGGAATTTCGGCCTGGACCGGTTGCTAACGCTGCAACTGGCGATCGCCTGCACGCTGCTGTCCGCGGGCTTGCTGCTGAAGGGCGGCCTCTATCACCCGATCATCGCGGCCATGCTGCTGCCGATGCTGATCGCCATGCGCTATCTCGCGGCCGACGTCCGCAACGTCCTGCTCAGCGCCGTGCATGGCCGCGTCGAGGCGTCGCGTCTCGCCGGCGAACTGGATGCGGCGCTCGATACCATGCAGCACGGGCTCTGCATGCTCGACGAAAACGGTCTCATCACCGTGGTCAACGATCGCGCGCAGAAGGGCTTTGCCGGGTTCCCGGTGGGTGAATGGGTGGGGCGGCCGTTTCTCGAACTGGTAGAAGCGGCGGCGCATGCCGGCACCATTCCGCAGACGGCGGCCGATCGGCTGTTTGACATCATCAAGGATCAATACGCCGGCAAGGTGCACAAGGTGCAGATGTCGCTTCCCGGCCAGCAGCACTATGAACTCACCGTCAGTTCGCGGCAGAGCCGCACCGTGCTCCTGTTCGAAGATATCACCGAGCGGGTCGAGGCCGAGGAACGGATCAATTTCATGGCGCACTACGATGCGCTGACCAACCTGCCCAATCGCGGCTATTTCACCGACCAGGTGCAGACCAACCTTGCGCACCGCAAACTCGGGCGGGTGGAAGATCTCGCCATGCTGATGATCATCGATATCGATGACTTCAAGCACGTCAACGACACCATGGGCCATCAGGTCGGCGACCGCTTGCTCATCGAGGCGGCGCACCGGCTGCGGCTGGCGCTGGGCTCCAACAGCCTGATCGCCCGCCTTGGCGGCGATGAGTTCATCGTCTACCGCAACGGCATGAGCTCGGTCGAGAACGCCATGGCCGACGCCAATGCCGTGCTGGGCGCCTTCAAGCCGCCGTTCAGCGTGCTGGGCCAGCATTTTTCCAGCAATGTCAGCATCGGCATCGTGACCTCGCGGCACCGCGACGACGATCTCGACGCGCTGATGACGAAGGCCGACCTGGCGCTCTACAAGTCCAAGGGCAACGGCAAGGCCCAGAGCCAGATCTTCCATGAGGAGATGGATGTCGCCTACCGCTACCGCCAGCGCCTCAAGGGTGAGCTGCGGACTTGCGTCGAGGCCGAGGGGCTGACCCTCGCCTACCAGCCAGTCATCCATCTCGAAACCCGGCGCGTCGTCGGCTGCGAGGCACTGGCGCGGTGGCACCATCCAGAGCTCGGCACCATCCCGCCCTCGACCTTCATCCCGATCGCCGAGGAAATGGGGCTCATTTCCGACATCAGCCGCTGGGTGTTGCGCACCGCCACCATGGAATGCCGCAACTGGCCCGAGGAAGTGCGGGTTGCGGTCAATATTTCGGCTCGCGATTTCCGCGGCGGCGATCTGGTCGGTATGGTTGCCGACGCGCTGGCGGAATCGGGGCTGGCCCCGCACCGGCTCGAGATCGAGGTGACCGAGACCGCGGTGATCGAGGAGCGCGACGCCGCCAATTCGATCCTCACCAAGCTCGCCAAGCAGGGCATTGGCATTGCGCTCGACGATTTCGGCACCGGCTATTCCTCGCTGAGCTATTTGCAGGCGCTCCCCTTCACCAAGCTCAAGATCGATCGCTCGTTCGTCGCCGATATCGCGACCAACCCGCGTTCGCTGAAACTACTGAGCAATGTCGCCCAGCTCGGCAGGGACATCAATTTGACGGTGACCGCGGAAGGCGTCGAAACCGAGGAACAACTGGCGCTGATCGCACAACACACCAAGGTGGATCAGATCCAGGGTTACCTCTTCGGCATTCCCCTGCCGCGCCGGGATGTAGGCGAACTCATCGCGCGCCTGGCCGCGACTTGGCGCGAGGCGGAGCGAACCGCAAACAAAGTTAACGTTGCTTAACCTTCTATAACTTCAGCGCTTTTACTTCCTCATTCGCAGTCGGCGCCGGTCTCGATGCCGCGCCGGATGCGACTGTGTCATTTTTGCAATTCAAATATAGCTAACGAAGGGTTAAAGCTTATACATCGAGTTAGGTAGTGGTTGCCGCCTCCATCCGGCGCCGGCCCAGCACTTTGATGTATTGCCGGCGCGTCGAGACGCGAAATAGGTCCACACTTCTGGACCGGCGCCCCGGCATTGTGGAGTAACAACAATGAGTGCGGCGGCAACGGCGCAAGCGGGGCTAGTCTCGCGTTTTTCCGAGACGCTGGTCGACTTGCTGGATCGGGTGGAATACCGAAGCGTCCAGCTCGCAGAACAATTCGATCCGGTTTATCGGCTGCGCTACGAGGCGTATCGCCGCGAAGAGTTCGTGTCGATCAATAGCCAGGAAGTCGTGCGCGACGAATTCGATGATTTGCCGAATGCGCATTGCTTTGGCGTCTATATCGATGGCCAGTTGGTCAGTTCGCTACGCTTTCACCTGATGACGCCCGATTTCCGGCTCTCGCCCAGTCACTCGGTATTTCCCGATATCCTCGATCCGGTGATGGACAAGGGACTCAGTTGCATCGATCCCGGCCGATTTACCGCCGACTACGAGGCGAGCCTGGCGTTTCCGGCCCTGCCTTTCCTGACCCTGCGCATCGCGGTGATGGCCTGCCGTTACTACGGCGCAAAATATTGCCTGTCGTCGGTGCGGCCTGAACATGCCGCATTCTATCGGCGTGTGTTCGGAGCGGTGCAGATCGGGGATGAGCGGTATTACCACGGGCTGACTTTTCCCATGGTGCTGCTGGCATCGGACATCCCGCACGGCTACGAGCAATTGCTCAAGCGTTACCCCTTCTTCATGTCCACCGAAGACGAGCGTGAGAAGATGTTCGGGCCGAACAGCTCGGCGACCAAGGCTATCCAGCCGTCGGCCCGGCTGGCGCAGCGGTTGGCGGAGCTGGACGTCGCCGTCTGAAACCGCGGCGGGCGTGCGAGTTCAGGCGGCGGGCTGGGTGACGGCCTGCAGCACGAAGCGGGCACCGCCGGGGAACGAGACGAGGGCCTTGCGCTGCTCGTCGGGGCTGAGGCCGACGAATTCAATGCCGACCGGGGGCTCGGCAAGGCACGCCGCGCTCAGCGGCATTGCTACAGCGCGGGCGTAACCCGGCGCTCGCAGCCCATGCAGCGCTACCAGCAGGGCGGAGGCGATTTCCGCGGTTCCGTGCTTTTCGATAGACAGCCAATGTTCGGACATCTGCGATACCTTCAATGCTTGAAAAGGAGCGGCGCTCCGACAGCAGCAACGCCGCTCCCCCGAAACAGTTCTATGAAATACGATGGAATTCGAGCGACTTGCAGAGCACCTGGCAGCCGCTGAGCCTGATAGTGTCCGAGCTCACCAGCGTGAGGCTGCCGCCGACGCTCTTGCCCTGGAAGGCCACCGTGCCCTGCCATTTATTGGCGCGCGTCTGCTGGGCGCCCTTGAGCACGTAGGTGTTGAGATAGGGCAGGTTGTCGGGTGTGCGGGCATCGCTGCGCAACCAGGTCAGCTTGGCGCAAAGCGCAGTGCCATCGCCGCAAAGGCTGACCTTGTAGCGGGATTCCCCGGTGGAGGTTTCCCAGGAGCCGACCGGGGAGAGCCCGGCAGCCGTGGACGGGGTAGCGGCAAAAGCGGGGGCAACGCCCAGGGCGACGAGGAGGGCGGCGGCGGCAAGCTTCTTGGAAAAATGCATCATGAGGGTCGAGGGACTTCCTGTTCGGTACGGTGGTTTGTGGGCAAACTGCCGCATTGAAGTTGAACCCTGTGCCAACCGGCCGTTCACCTGGGGTTCATCTGTTGGGCGAGAACAAGGCACAAAGCCTTGCCGTGCCAGGTGGGGCCGCTCGCAACGCTTGCCGCGAGGGCCAAGCCCGTTTATTCCTGCGCCGGTTGCATCGCCGGCATGGCGGCAGGGGCGGAATACGGATGACCCAAAAGACAGCTCTCATCACCGGCGTCACCGGGCAGGACGGGGCCTACCTGGCGCAGCTGCTGCTCGACAAGGGCTATGTGGTGCACGGGGTGAAGCGGCGCTCGTCATCGTTCAATACCGGCCGCATCGAGGACATCTATCAGGACCCGCACGAGGCCAACCCGCAGTTCATGCTGCACTATGGCGACATGACCGATGCCACCAACCTGATCCGCATCGTGCAGGAAACCCAGCCGGACGAGATCTACAACCTTGCCGCGCAAAGCCATGTACAGGTGAGTTTCGAGACGCCCGAATATACCGGCAATGCCGATGGGCTGGGGGCGCTGCGCCTGCTCGAGGCGATCCGCATTCTCGGGCGGGAAAAGACCAGCCGGTTCTACCAGGCCTCGACCTCCGAGCTTTATGGCCGGGTCAGCGTCGCACCGCAGGACGAAACCACCGCCTTCGCGCCGCGCTCGCCCTATGCCGCGGCAAAACTCTACGCCTATTGGGTGGTGGTGAACTATCGCGAGGCCTATGGCCTGCACGCCTCGAATGGCATTCTGTTCAATCATGAAAGCCCATTGCGCGGCGAAACCTTCGTAACGCGAAAAATCACCCGGGCGGCGGCGGCGATCCATTTGGGCAAGCAGCAAAAACTCTATCTCGGCAACCTCGACGCGCAGCGCGATTGGGGTCATGCGCGCGACTATGTCGAGGGCATGTGGCGCATGCTGCAGCAGGACCGGCCCGACGACTACGTGCTGGCGACCGGGGTGACCACCACGGTGCGCAAATTCGTGCAATGGGCCTTCGAAGACGTCGGCATCGCGCTGGAATGGCGCGGCAAGGGCGTCGAGGAGAAAGGGTACGACACGGCCAGCGGGCGCTGCCTCGTCGAGGTTGACAAGCGCTATTTCCGCCCGACGGAAGTCGATCTGCTGCTCGGCGATGCCGGCAAGGCACGCAAGACGCTGGGCTGGTCGCACAAGATCGAGGTGCGCGACCTGGTGCGCGAAATGATCGCGGCCGACCTCACCGTGATGCGCGGCGCCACCATCATGAAGGAAGCCTGATGTACGAGCTTGCGGGCAAGCGGGTTTGGGTCGCGGGGCATCGCGGCATGGTGGGCAGCGCGCTGGTGCGGCGGCTGGCGCGCGAGGATTGCGAAGTCATCACCGCGAGCCGCGCCGAAGTGGATTTGAAGCGGCAGGACGAGGTCGAGGATTTCGTGCAGGCGCAACAGCCCGACGCGGTGATCGTGGCCGCGGCCAAGGTCGGCGGCATTCTCGCCAACGACACCTATCCTGCCGATTTCATCTACGACAACCTGATCATGGAAGCCAATATCATCCAGGCCGCCCATCAGGCCGAGGTCGGCAAGCTGCTGCTGCTCGGTTCGAGCTGCATCTATCCCAAGCTGGCGACGCAGCCGATCGACGAGGACCAGTTGCTGGCCGGCCCGCTGGAGGAAACCAACGAGGCCTATGCCATCGCCAAGATCGCCGGCATCAAGATGGTGCAGGCCTATCGCAAACAGCACGGGCGCGATTTCATTTCGGCGATGCCGACCAATCTCTACGGCCCGGGCGACAATTTCGACCTCAACTCCAGCCACGTCATACCGGCGCTGCTGCGCAAGGCGCACGAGGCAAAAGCCCGCACCGAAAACCAGATGCAGATCTGGGGCACCGGCACGCCACGGCGGGAATTCTTGCACGTCGACGACTGCGCCGATGCCCTGGTGTTCCTGCTGCAGAACTACTCCGGCGACCGGCACATCAATGTCGGCTCTGGCGAGGACATGACCATTCTCGAACTGACGCAGATGATCTGCGACGTGGTGGGCTTTGAGGGCGAGATCGTACACGATCTCTCCAAGCCCGATGGCACGCCGCGCAAGCTGATGTCGGCCGATCGCCTGCGCGGCATGGGCTGGAGCCCCTCGATCAGCCTGCAATCGGGCCTTGCCACCACCTATGACTGGTTCCTCGCCAACGCCGCGGGCTGAGCGGGGCCTTCAGGCCTTGAAGTAGTGCCCCTGCTCGAGATCGGCGATGAGGCCGGGCTGCATTGGGCGCCATCCCAGCAGTTCCTGCGTTAGCGCGCTTGAGGCCGGGCAGTCGATCGAAACGAAGCCTCCGAGAAAGCCGAAATGGCCGGTGGCCTCCTCGGCTGGCTTGGATACGACCGGCAAGTTCAGGTGCCGGCCGATCACCTCGGCGATGTCGCGGAATGGCACGCCCTCGTCGCCGACGCCATGATACCAGGCCTCGCTGGCGCCCTTCTCGAGCGCCAGCCGGAACAGGCGGGCAGCATCGAGCCGATGCACAGCGGGCCAGCGATTGAGTCCGTCGCCGATATATGCCGAGACGCCCTTTTCGCGTGCCGAACGGATGATCATCGGAACGAAGCCGTGATCGCCATCACCGTGCACCGATGGCGGCAGGCGTACTACCGATACGCGCACGCCACGCGCCGCTACTGCGGCCGCTGCCGCCTCCGAAGCCATGCGAGGATGCGAAGAGAAGTCGGCAACGCGCTCGTTCTCCTTGTTGGACCCGGTCCCGGAGGTGACGATCAGGGGGCGGTCGGAGCCGACGAGCACGGCGCCGAGGGCCGCTACGACTTGCCGATCCGCCTCACAGTTCGCCAGATAGGTCGAAAAATTGTGATTGAAGGCGGTGTGGATCACGCCATCGGCCATGGCTGCCCCGCGGCGCAGGCTGTCGAGGTCGTCAAGGTCGCCTCGGTGGACCTCGGCTCCGGCTGCGGCGACGGCCGCGGCGCCCGCATCCGAGCGGGCGAGGCCAAGCACCTGGTGGCCTGCTGCAAGCAATTCCCTGACAGTGACGGAGCCGACCCATCCGCTCGCACCGGTAACAAAAACACGCATAATGAAATCCTTGTGGCGTAACGATGTCATTTGCGGCCGATCGATTATCCGGGTAAAGTAGTGAGATTATCCGGGTATAATGACTAACAGGGCGAACCATGCCAGCCGCAATCGACAACCTGCTTGGAACTTACCTGAAGGACCGACGCGCCAAGCTCGATCCGGCGGCGTTCGGCTTTTCGTTGACGCGCAGGCGTACGCCCGGCCTCAGGCGCGAGGAGGTTGCACAGCGCGCCAATGTCAGCGCGACTTGGTACACCTGGCTCGAACAAGGGCGCGGCGGAGCGGCCTCGGCCGACGTACTCGATCGCATCGCGCGCGCCATGATGCTGACGGAAGTCGAGCGCGAGCACCTGTTCCTGCTTGGCCTCGGCCGGCCGCCCGAAGTCCGCTACCAGGCGGCCGATGGGGTTACGCCGCGCCTGCAGCGCGTGCTCGACTCGCTGGAGTTCAGCCCCGCCTATGTGAAGACCTCCACCTGGGATGTCGTGGCGTGGAACCGTGCCGCCTCAAGTGTGCTGCACGATTATGGGGCGCTCGCGCCCGAGCAGCGCAATATCCTGCGCCTGATGTTTTGCACGCCTCGCGTCCGCGAGGCGCAGACGGACTGGCACGGCGTCGCGCGCTTTGCGGTGGCGGCGTTCCGGGCGGATGTCGCCCGAGCCGGGGCCGCGCAGAAGGTCAAGGCGCTGGTCGATGAACTCTGCCGCCTGAGCCCCGAATTCGAAGCGATATGGAGCGAAAATGATGTTCGCAGCACCTATGGCGAAGTCGCCAAAACGCTGCGGCATCCGCTCGCCGGGCTGATCACGCTGGAATATTCCGCCTTTGCCGTCGACGGCCGGGCCGAACTCGACCTGGTGATCTACAATCCCGCAACGCCTGCCGACAGAGAGCGGATCGGCCTGCTGATCAGGTCGGCGGGCAATGGAGCCGGGAGCTAGTCGCGGGCGGCTCTGTTGGTGCGGACCATCAGCTCGTCCGTGCGGTGGTGCGTGTGCTGGGCTGATCGTGGTTGGCCAGCTCGCCACCCTATCGTTCGTCATCCTCGGGTTTAACCCGAGGACCCAGCCTTTGGGACGCGCATTGCGGTCGGCAGTCTGGGCCCTCGCGTCGAGCGCGAGGGTGACGAACGGTGGGGTGGAGGGCATGGTTGCTGGCACTTTTGCGCCCCGTTGTTATTGGCCGACCACCAACACGTCCTTGTCGGGCAGGTCGACCGGGGGCATGTCGGAGAAGACGATGCTGGCGGCGTCGATGAGGGTTTCGGCGCCGGCGGAATTGCCGGTCTGGGCCTGGCCGTTCTTGCTGCCCTGGCCGGCCATGTTGTTGTTGGCCTGGTTGGCTGGAACCGCGTTGGGATCGGCCTTGCCCTGCTTGTCGCTGGTCGCCTGCAGCTGCCCGAGTACCTTCTGGCCGCCCTTCAGAAGTTGCTGGGCTTCGTCGGTCTTCTTGGCCAGGTTGTTGCTGTAGGCCACCTCGTAGCCGCGCGGCGGGGTGATGGGGATCTGATGCTCGTCGATCTCCTCGACCCAGAGATAGATATGGCCCGGGCCGCCGCGGGCCTTGTCCGGCTCAACGATGCGGGTGGCCACCAGGCTGAAGCGCGGCGGCAGCTTGTTGTTGGAGGGCCAACCGACGAGGCCGGTCAGCGAGACATAGAGCACGATGAACGCCAGGGTGGTGAGCACGATGGCGCCAGCCTTGATCCACCACCGCCACAGCGAAAAGATATTGAGGCTGAGCAGCAGCAGCGCGAGCAGGATGTAGACGGCAACCGTGCCGATCAGGGCGGTCAGGTACATGGTCTTGTCGCCCCGGGCCGGGCAGTTTTAGGGAAAAACATCACTTGCGCACCTCGTGCACCAGCGAGGCCTGCCTGGTGTTGAGGTCGCTGACCGCGCCATTGTCATCAAGGGTGAAGCGCA
>JAQGKB010000271.1 GCA_028290345.1 Hyphomicrobiales bacterium
GCGAGGAGGCGCTGCGTTACCTCCTGAAGGAAGAGTTTGCTGTCATTCTGCTCGACGTGCTGATGCCGGGGCTGGATGGCTACGAGACCGCCAAGCTGGTGCGGCAACGCGAACAATCCAAGCGCACGCCGATCATTTTCTTGACCGCGATCAATAAGGAAGATGCCCATATGCTGCGCGGCTACGACAACGGCGCGGTGGACTACGTGTTCAAGCCCTTCGAGCCGACGATCCTGCGATCGAAGGTCTCGGTTTTCGTGAGTCTTTTCGAGAAGACGCGCGAGATTCAGCAAAAGGCTGTAGTGGAGCAGCGGCTGCTGGAAGAGAACCTGCGGGTCAATTCTGAAAAACTCGCGGCCGAACAGGCTTTGCGGCGCTCCGAGGAGCGGCAGGCGCTGGTCCTCAAGGCCCTGCCGGTCGCTATCTATGTCGAAAGCGACAACCAATCGGAGGAACGCCGACCAAAATTCATCGCCGGTGATATACTCGGCCTCACCGGCTTTACGCACGACGCCTTTGTCGACGACCCGCAGCTCTGGACCTCTCGTGTTCATCCAGCAGAGATGAAAGTCGCCCTCGATCCTGCCCTGGGCCAAGCGGAGCGCGTCTCGGAATACCGTTGGTTGCACGCCGATGGCAACTACCGGTATTTTCTCGACCAGGCCGTGCAACTCTCCGGCGACCAGGCGCCGATTGCCGGTACCTTGCTCGATGTTACGGAGCGCCGGAATCTGCAGGACAAGCTGCTGCAATCGCAAAAGCTCGACGCAATCGGTAAGTTGACGGGCGGCATAGCGCATGACTTCAACAATCTGCTGGCCTCGGTCCTGAGCGGATTGAGCTTGATCGAGCGGCGCGCGACGATCAGCGAAGAAACCGGCCGGGTCATTGAAATGACCCGCCACGCCGCCAAGCAAGGCGCCGAACTCGTCAACAGGATGTTGTCCTTTTCCCGGCGCCAACAGCTGCAGCCTGCTGCCGTGAACCTGGCACAACTCACCGATACTATAGACGGGTTCGTCCGCCCCCTGCTGGGAGGCCTGATCCGCCTCGACTGGGAAATCCGGGACGATCTCTGGCCCGCCTATGTCGATGCGGCGCAACTCGAACTGGCGATCATGAATCTGGTCATCAATGCACGCGACGCCATGCCGACCGGCGGTACGATCACGATCCGCTTCGGCAACCGGTCTGTCGCCGACTCCTCCGAGGATCTGCGCAGCGGGGACTACGTCGTCCTCACCATTCGCGATACCGGTACCGGTATCGCGCCGGAACATCTCGGCAAGGTGGTCGAGCCATTCTATACGACGAAGGAAGTGGGCAAGGGAACGGGCCTCGGCCTCAGCACCGCCTATGGTTTTGCCAAGCAATCGGGGGGCACGTTGCGCATCGAGAGCGCCCTTGGGCGCGGCACAGACATCGAAATCTTGCTACCCCGCTCCATGGTCGAACAACCCAAGGCCATCACGCCGGCCGTTGAGGCGCAAGAGCAGATCGCTGAGCTGAGCGCCGATCGCCCCTGTATCCTTTTTGTCGATGACAGTGCCGGACTGCGAGAGATGTTGACGTTGCAGCTGGCCGACAGCGGGTTTGAGGTGGTCGCCGCCGCTGGAGGCGCCGAAGCGCTGGCAATGTTGGAGCGGGAACCCGAGCGGTTCGATCTTATCCTCACCGATTTTGCCATGCCGCTGATCTCCGGCATAGAACTGGTGCGCCTTGCCCGCGGCTTGCGAGCCGACTGGCCGGCAATCATCATAACCGGGTACGCGGAGGCGACGGAAATCGTCAACCGCCCGGAGAACGTCCCTGTGCTGAAGAAACCTTTCACCCATGCGGCGCTGCTGGGAATTATTGCCAAGGTCCTTGTGCAAAAGGGCACGGCGCTCCAGCAGCACCGATGAGGCTAAGCCCGCTCGTCAGCGAGCCGGTGAGAGGGGTGCTAGGCCGCACCGGGAGCTCCGAACCAGGTCGTCAGTGCTTGAGCAAGTCCCAACCGGGATTCGGTGCCCACCCAGGCTGCATACCCATCGGGCCGGATCAGCACGGCGGTAGGGGCAAGGACCGTCCCAAGTGCCGGAAGCTCCCAAGAACCATCATATTTGGCGTCGACCACCCTCACACGATCCGCCCAGGGCGTGATGCTGAGGCTGCCGGGGTCGCCGAGGTTGAGCAGCACCGGCCGCGCATCGTGCAACAGGCTGAAGACCCGCAGCGGACCGTTGGCCGTGACCAGATCGAGATCAGGCATGCGACGCCCGAGCAATGGATGCCCTTCGCCGAGGTCGTAGTGAATGTCGAGCCCCGACATCGTGGCGGCGAATCGCCTGCGCGGCTCTTCCATGCCGAGCAGCTCCGCCATGATGGCGCGCAGGGCCTTGGTGCGCTCGTCGTCGCGGCGAAGCGCGACAGAGGCCATCGTGTTGCGCAGCACGCGGGCCGCGACCGGATGGCGCTCGGCGTGGTAGGTGTCGATCAGGCTTTCCGGCGACGTCCCCTTGACCACCTGGGCCAGTTTCCATCCTAGGTTGACCGCATCCTGCACGGCCGTCTGCAAGCCCTGCCCACCGTCAGGCGGATGCACGTGGGCCGCATCACCGGCCACCAGCACCCGTCCCTTGCGGTAGGTCGCGGCTTGCCGGGCCGCATCGGTAAACCGGGAGATCGAGGCGGGAGAATGGACTCCGTAATCAGTACCGTAGACGGCGATCATCGCCGCGCTGAGATCCTGCAGACTGGGCTCGCCAGTGGCGCCAAGCTGCCGTTCAGTCACTAGGACGCCGACCGGCCCCTCATCGGCGTAGATGACCTCGCCATCACGGATCGTGTACTCCACCCGGCCGAGGGAGTGGATGCCGATTGCATCGCGACGAATCCCCCATTCTGGCGGATTCTCGGCCAGTTCGACCTCGGCGATCAAGTTGCTGACTGTC
>JAQGKB010000284.1 GCA_028290345.1 Hyphomicrobiales bacterium
TTGTAGAAATCACGGGACCGTTCGTAATCGGTGACGGAAATGCCGACGTGGTCGATGATGGTGGTCATGACTGTGTCTCCTCTTGCAAAGCGTTCCAGATGAAGTCGGTGACGGCTTGTTGGCGCAGCGAGAGATCATTGTTCCAGATGCGCAGAGTGCTGAAGCCGCGGGCGGTCAGCCATGCATCCCGCTGGGCGTCATTCGGGTTTTCCGCATGCTGGCTGCCATCGAGCTCGATCATCAGTTTGGCAGCAGGGCACATCAGGTCAACAATATAAGGTCCAAATGGGACCTGGCGGCGAAACTTGTAGTTTGCAAAGCGCCGGTTGCGGACGATGGACCAAAGCTGGTCTTCAGCAGGGGTTGCGCTTTTTCGCATCGTCCGCGCAAAGGAACGCGAGCGTTTCGACACGGGTGCGTGCCGTAATTTCAGTGATTGCGGAGAGGCAGCGGCCCCCTCACCCGCCCTTCGGGCACCCTCTCCCTCAAGGGGAGAGGGGGGCGCTGAGTTTGTGCTCTCATCCGCTGAGACGCGCTCCGCGCTCCCCTCGCCCCTTGAGGGAGAGGGTGGATCGAGCGAAGCGAGAGACGGGTGAGGGGTATGCGGCGTCACCGCTTCACCTCCCATTTCGTTTTCCGCTCGCCGGCCTCATCCTTGTAGTCGAGCAGTTGGATGCCCTGCTCCGCCAATTCGGCGCGGATTGCGTCGGCCTTGGCGAAATCCTTGGCGTTGAGCGCCGCGAGGCGGAGCGCGATGGCGACTTCGATCTCGGCGGCGCTCTCCTTGTCTTCGGCCTGCAACAGGCTGTCGGTAGGAAAACCCAGGAACCGCAGTGTGGCCGCGAGGCAATCGGCGGCTGTTGCGGTGCCGCGATTGGCATTGCGGGCGATGGCGTCCAAGGCGACGCTGGCGCGGTGGAAGTTGAGGTCGTCGGCGAGTTCCGCGATCACTGAGGGTTCCGGGCGGGTTTCGACACCGGCCGCGCTGGCGGCCGCGCGCTGCCAGTCGCGGAGTTTCTGCTCAGCCTCTTCCAGCCGCGCCACCGAAAAATCGATCGGCTCGCGGTAGTGCGTCATCAGCATGGCCAGCCGCAACACTTCGCCGGCCCATTTCCGCCCGCCGAACTTCTCGGTCGCAAGCAGCTCATTGATGGTGACGAAGTTGCCCTCGCTCTTGGACATCTTCTTGCCCTCGACCTGAACGAACCCGTTGTGCATCCAGACATTGGCCATGGTTTTCGTGCCATGCGCGCAGCGCGATTGGGCGATTTCGTTCTCGTGGTGCGGGAAGATCAGGTCCAGCCCACCCCCATGGATATCGAAGATCTGGCCGAGATAGGCCTCGCTCATTGCCGAACATTCGATGTGCCAGCCGGGCCGGCCCCGGCCCCATGGGCTCTCCCAACCCGGTTCCTGTGCCGAGGATTGCTTCCAGAGCACGAAATCAGCCGGATGGTGCTTGTGGGCATCGACGGCAATGCGGGCGCCGGCCTGCTGCTCCTCGAGCGGGCGCTTGGAGAGCTGGCCGTAGTCGTGCATCGAGGCGGTATCAAACAGCACTTCGCCATTGGCTTCATAGGCATGGCGGCGCTGGATGAGAGTTTGAATCAGGCTGACCATGTCGGTCTTGCCGTCGGCGCGCGGCAGGACGAAATCGGTTGCCCGGGGCTCGACGCTGGGCTCGAGGCAGCCGAGCGCCTTCACGTCCAACTGGAACTGCGCCGCGGTCTTTTCCGTGACCTTTCGGATCGCCTCGTTCAGCGGCAGCTCGGGATAGTCCCTTACCGCGCGGGCGTTGATCTTGTCGTCGACGTCCGTGATGTTGCGGACGTAGGTGACGTGGCTTTCGCCGTAGACGTGCCGCAGCAGGCGGAACAGCACGTCGAAGACGATTACCGGCCGAGCGTTGCCGATATGTGCGAAGTCATAGACCGTGGGCCCGCACACATACATCCGCATATTGCCCGGATCGATCGGAGAAAAATCCTCCTTGGTCCGGGTCAGAGTGTTGTAGAGCCGCAATTTTGTGTCGTCCGAAGCCATGAGCGTGCCTGCCGTGCGAGATAAGCGCGGGCGGGCTCTTCGGTCGTGCTAGATAGGGATGAAGAAAACCGCGCCGCCACCAGTAGGTTAGCGGGTAATAATGCAACCGTTAATGCAAATGGTTTTGCTGGTTTTCATGGGCGGAATGTTTGAACCGAGTTCGCCGCGAAATCAAGTGCGATTGCGCGGCGACGGTTAAGCATTGTCGCCGTGACCCAGGGTCGCAAGCGCTTCAGCGGCGGAAAAGAGCTACGGTCTGGTCGATGGTGCCGAAGACCGGATTGCCGGCCGCGTCGAGGGCAGCGATCGAGACCCGATCGCCGGCCTTGAGGAACGGAGTCCGGGCGCGGCCGTATTTGAGCTTTTCGACGGTTCGCGCCTCGACAATGCAGGCAAAGCCGATCGTATCGGGTTTGCCCGACGATGCCTCGTCGTGCGCATTGGCGATGGTGCCTGAACCGATGAGCGTGCCATTGCCGAGCGACCGGGTCTGCGTCGCGGCGACGATCAGGTCGGCGAAATCGAAATGCATATCGACACCGGCATTGGGCTGCCCAAAGAGCTTGCCGTTGATACTGACGCGTACCGGAAGGTGGAGCTTTTCGGCCCGCCAGGCCGGCGCGAGTTCATCGGGCGTGACGAATGCGGGCGAGAATGCAGTGGAGGGCTTCGAATGGAAGAAGCCAAACCCGTTCTGGAGGTCTTCCGCCACCAGGCGCCGCAACGACACATCGTTGCAGATGCCGACAAGCCGGATGGCCGCGGCCGCCTGCTCACGGGTCGCCTGCATCGGCACGGATCCGATGACCACCGCGATTTCGGCTTCGAAATCCACCGCCAAACCGTCGTCGGCCACAAGGATCGGATCAGTGGCGGCGGATAGCCGGTCCGAGCCGCCTTGGTAGAGGAGCGGCCGCGTTCCTTGCAGGGCGCCATCCTTGCTGCCCTGGATGCCGCGCACGCGTTCCAGATGGCCGAGATAGGCGGCGCCATCGATCCACTGGTAGGCGCGCGGCAGCGGCGCCATGGCCAATGCCAGATCGAACGGCTGGGCGGCAATCCGGCCGGCGTCGAGCGACCGGCTCAAATCCTGCAGCGCCGGCTCGGCAGTCTCCCAGGCGTCCAGCGCCGCCTGCAGGTTCGGTGCGATGCGGCCGGCGGAGACGTATTTGGTCAAATCGCGCGACACGACGGCTAGCAGGCCGTCCGGACGGCCGTTACGCAGCGTTGCAAGCTTCATCGGTGTCCCCTCCCCGGTTCATAACCGCTTGCCATCGCTGGTCGTTTGTCAAATCCACCTTTATAGTGACCTGTCCTTCACTATGTTTTTCTTAAAGGCCGTGGAAACGGCATAATCCGGGAATAGACCGCTTGAGAATGCGGACGTGAGTATGGCCCAACCCACGAAAATCGCGCAGCGTCTGGTTCTGCTGTTGATTGCAGCGCTGGCATCCTATGCCGCCGATGTTTCGATAAGCTATGCGCAATCGGCCAATTGCCAACAACTGACGCAAATGCTGCGCAGTTTCGATCGCAACGGCGATTTTCGCGGCGTTCAACAGAATTCCGATAATGCGCGCCAGCTTGCGGCGGATGTCCAGGACGCTGAAAGCGCCTATGTGCGCACCGGTTGCCAGGCCGCCCAGCAGAACGGCGAGCGCCAGAGCATGCAGTGCCGGGGGCTGGCGCGGCAAATCCTGAGCGGGCGGGCGCAATACGCCAATCTGGCGAAGAGCGTACAGACCGGCAACGCGTTGCTGCAGCAGCGTGAATCGGTATTGCAGGAATTCGCCCGCTTCAGTTGTGACAGCCGTTCCACCGCTCGCGTCATCAACAATGGCGTCCAGCAGCAGGGCGAAGGCTATTATCAGGCGCCCGATCGGCCGCGCCCGCAGAATTTTTTCGAGCGGTTGTTCGGCGTCAACCGTGATAACCAGCCCCAGGACAATGTCGTCGACGATCCCTACGCCAACGGCTTTCCATCCGACCAAGCAGGTACCATCAGGACGGTCTGCGTGAGGGCAAGCGACGGATATTTCTGGCCGATCAGCTATGCGACGCTCCCCGACTACATCCAGCAGGATGAGCAGCAGTGCCACGAGCAATGCCCCGGGCTGGATGTTTCGCTCTACTACTACGACAATCCGGGCCAGGAGCCGGAACAGATGGTGAGCGTCGACGGCACCCCCTACAGTGCCCTGCCCACGGCCTTCAAGTATCGAACCGAATTCGACAAGACCGCGACGTGCAAGACGCAGGCCGCCCCAGGCTCGATCAGCCTTGATCCGATGGGAGATGGTCAGTCACGGGCGACGATCCACCTGGGTGACGTGATCATGCCAATGCCCTTGCGCGATCCGCGCCGGCCCGCGGCGCCGACCATCATTGCGGCAAGCGCCCCGCCGGTGGCGAGCGTTCCACTGCCGCGCCGCAGACCCAGCCAGGCGGGTGAACCGGCTCCGCTGGTCAAGGTACCCGTCGCGACTGCCGCCGCAGACCAGCGCGTGGTCGAGATCGGCGGCAAGCGGGTCAGGATAGTCGGGCCAGAGACGCCGTACGCCCAACCAGCGGGAGCAAAGTCTTAAGCTCAGGCCCGTCGTGACGCCCGGTGAGCGCCATGCGTAGCGGCATGAACAGAGGCTTGCCCTTGCGGCCGGATTTTTCCTTGAGCGCGTTCGTCCAGTTCGACCAGGTGGTTTCGTCCCATGGTTCGGGCGGCAAGAGGTCGCGGGCCAGGGCAATGAATTCTCCGTCTTCGGGCTCGACCACACTCTCGACGGGTCCGGTGACCAGCTTTGCGAGATCGGCGATATCGGAGAAACGCACAAGGTTGCCGCGCAGCGCCAGCCAGAGTTTTTCGTCGGCGAGACCCAGCGGCTCGAGGCGCGGCTTGGCCGCCTCATAAGGCATGACGTGCAGGATGCGAGCGTTGAGGCTATCCAACTCGGACGGATCGTAGCGCGCCGAGCCGTGCGAAATCATCGAGAAGTCAAGCCTTTCCGCTATTGCGGCGAGGCTCTCATAGGTTTCGATCGGGAGGCTGGTGCCGGTCAGCACGGCCATAATGGCCACCGCCATGGCCTCGTATCCCGCCTCGCGCAGATCGCTGAGCGAGAGCGAGCCCAGGCGCTTGGACAGCCCCTCCCCGTCCGCTCCGGTCAGCAGGTTGTGGTGGCCGAAGGTCGGCACGGGGCCGCCCAGCGCCTCGAAAATCTCGATCTGCGTTCCGGTGTTGGAGACATGATCCTCACCGCGGATGACGTGAGTGACGCCCAGGTCGATGTCGTCGACAACTGAAGGCAACGTATAGAGATAGCTGCCATCCTCACGTACCAGCACCGGATCGGACATTGACGCGGTATTGACGGTCTGCGGTCCCTTGATCAGATCGGTGAAATGCACCGGCGTGCCATCGAGCAGAAAGCGCCAATGCGGCTTGCGGCCTTCGGCCTCCAGCTTTTCACGATCGGCTGCCGTTAGTTTCAGCGCGGCCCGGTCGTAGATCGGCGGTTTGTTGAGCGCGCGCGCCCGGGCGCGTTTTCGCTCCAGTTCATCTTCGGTTTCGTAGGCGGGGTAAAGCCGGCCGCTGGCGATCAGCTTCTGGACCGCCGCGTCATAGATGGCCGTACGATCGGACTGGCGCACGCTGAGCGCCGGGGTTACGCCCAGCCAGGTGAGATCATGATGAATGCCCTCCGCGAATTCCTCCGTCGAGCGCGCCGCATCGGTATCGTCCAGCCGCAAAATATAAGTGCCGTTGTGCTTGAGGGCGAACAACCAGTTCAACAGCAGCGGTCGAGCATTGCCCAGGTGCAGGCGCCCCGTCGGCGATGGCGCGTAGCGGACGGTGACGGTCATTCTACACCCTGCGAGCGGAGTTTTGGCGGCGACACGGCCGCGGCATCGCTGCCGCTCTCATCACGATAGCCATTGGTAATAGGGTACTTGCGGCCCAGTCCGAATGCCTTGGACGAGAGCTTCACCCCAGGTGCTGCCTGCCGACGCTTGAATTCGGCGATATAGAGCAGCCGTTCGATCCGCTTGACCAAGGCCAGATCGAAGCCGCCGGCGACGATTTCGGCGACCGAGAGTTCCTGTTCCACCAGTCCCTCCAATATGGCGTCAAGCACCGGATAGGGCGGCAGGCTGTCCTGATCCTTCTGGTCGGGACGCAATTCAGCACTTGGCGCCTTGTCGATGATGGCCTGCGGGATCATTTCGCCCGAGGGGCCAAGGCAATCGCCGGGCACGTGCGTATTGCGCCAGTCGGCGAGCCCATAGACCTGCATCTTCAGCAAGTCCTTCAACGGATTGAAGCCGCCGTTCATGTCGCCATAGATGGTCGCATAGCCGACGGTCATTTCCGACTTGTTGCCGGTGGTCAGCAGCAGCGAGTTGAACTTGTTGGAGACCGCCATCAGCAGCAGCCCGCGCATGCGCGACTGCAGGTTTTCCTCGGTCAGGTCGGGCGGCAGGCCGGCGAATGTCGGGGCCAGCGCCTCGTTGGCCTGATCGACCGGCCCGCCGATGGCGACCACGTCGTAGCGCACGCCGAGCCGCTCCGCGCAATCCTTGGCGTCGCGCAGGCTCTCCTGCGAGGTGTAGCGGTAAGGCAGCATGAGGCAATGCACGTTTTCGGCGCCCAGCGCATCGACGGCCATCGCGGCAACCACGGCGGAATCGATGCCGCCGGAAAGCCCGAGCACGACCTTGGTGAAGCCGTTCTTCTTCACGTAGTCGCGCAGGCCGAGCATGCAGGCGCGCCACGGCGCTTCGTCGACCGAAACCGCGGGCGTCATCTCGCCGGATACGCAGCGCCAGCCATCGGGCGTACGCTGCCAGTCCGAGACAATGAAATCGCTTTCAAAGCTCTTGCCCTGAAAGACCACCCGGTCGCCGGGTTCGACGCCGAACGAACCGCCGTCATAGACCAGTTCGTCCTGCCCGCCGACCTGATTGAGATAGAGCAGCGGCACGTTGTCCTCGCGGACCCGGGCCAGTGCCAGGCTCATGCGCACATGCTGCTTGTCGCGCCAGTAGGGGGAACCGTTCGGGCAGAGCAGAATGCGCGCGCCGTTGTCGACCAGATGGGCGCAGACGTCCTCGTGCCAGATATCCTCGCAAATCGGCACGCCGATGCTGACGCCCTTGATGGTCATCGGCTCGGCAAGCGGCCCCGGGGTGAAATAGCGCTTCTCGTAGAACACATCGTCGTTGGGGAGTTCGCGCTTGAAGCGCGTGGCGACGATTTCGCCGTGTTCGGCAAGCAGAACGGCGTTGTAAAGGGTCCTGCCCTCGCGCCATACGGTCGGGATGAGCAGGCTTACGTCGCAGCCCGCGGTGGAACTCGCAAGGTCCCGCGCCGCCCGCATGGCGTCCGCAATAAACTGAGGCTTCAGCAACAAATCCTCGGGGAAATAGCCCGTCAGGAACAGCTCAGAAAACATCAGGATGTCAGCTTTGGCAGCCACCGCATCGGCTAGCGCGGCACGTGCCAGCGCCAGGTTCGACGCGAGCGCGCCGACCTTTGGGTTAAGCTGTGCCAAGGCAATACGAAGTCGATCAGTCACGGGCGAGACCTGCTGCAGAAATCCCGAAAAGGCTTAGCCGCTCACCCCGGTGAGGGCAAGCAGCCAGAGGCCAATGTAATGGATGTAGGGATCAGAAGTTGGCCGTCAATTCCAGTAGCGCGCCGTAGCGGAACAGCGAGAAGGGATTGGCCGTGGAAATGTAGTGCTGGCTGCTGACCACCTTGGCGGGCGTCTCAAACCCGGGCGTCGCGGGAATGGTATCGACGGCATCGCTGACCGTGATGGTATTGAAGGTGGAATCTGCAACGCCCTGCAGATACCAGGCGCGGCCGCCGACCCGCACGGTCAGGTTGTCAGTGGGGTGGACACCGACCATCAGTTCTCCCATGGCACCATAGCCCCAGCCGTTCAGATCGGTTTCGGAGGATTTGGCCAGGGTGACCTTGCCCACCGGGTCATATTGGTCCGCGAGGCCGCTCACGCCAAGCACGCCATTTATGCGGGCATAGGGAACACCGGCCACTTCGCCGGTGATGTCGAACATGCCGAGGTCGGCCTTGCCGCTGACGCCGAGGCGTAGGGCATAGATGTTGATGTCGTCCGGCTTGCTGTTTCCACCCAGGATCGGCCGTCCGGTTGCGTCGTTCGGCACGGTCGCACCGACACTGGCTACGGCGAAATCGGTGCGGCCGATATTGGGCGAGTCATTCCAGTATTGGCCGCCGGCGAGGAAGCCGAAGGCAACGCCGTTCTTGCTGTCGCCGAAGGGCAAATAGCCGAAATCGCCGCCGGCATAGCTGATTTTTCCATCGGTGATGGCGGGCGAACTGGAGCTCGTCGAACCCTGGCCGTTAATGAGCATGGAGTAGCCGGCCAAGCCTTTGACGTACGACTTGGTCAAGTCATCGTCGATGCGCAGGTGGGCTTCCAGGATGTGCGACGTATCGGTCGCGGAGATTGGATCGCCCGCGAAGCTGAAGCTCTGCGAGCCGCGGGAGAGCCAATAGCGTAGACCGAATTCGAACTTCAGGGATCCGCTATCGCCGGACTGGTCCCAATTGGTCGGATAGGACGGTCGCATGCCGGTCGGATAGTCGGCGGCGAAGGCGTGGGAGGCTACGATGAAAGAAACAAAAGCAACAGCAGAACGGGGGACCAAGCGATACATGGGATCCTCTGGCGCGATATGAAATGATCGGCAGTATTGATCCGTTTATGCCTGATTAGGGTTAATGTTCCTCTAAGCAGCGGGGGCGAGGTTTGGGGCCCAGGTTCCGATTTCCACCTGCCGGGAATCCCTGTTCCAGGCGAAAACGGAGATTCCGGCTTTCGCGGGGCGGACGGTGGAGAGTTTAGCGCCCCTTTTGCCCCGTTACTGCGCCGCCACGACCCGCGCTGGGCGCTGTGCCCGGACTTCCTCGGCGATGAGGAAGGCCAATTCGAGTGCCTGGCTGGCGTTGAGGCGGGGGTCGCAATAGGTGTGATAGCGATCCTTGAGGTCGGCTTCGGTTACGGCCGAGACGCCACCGACGCATTCGGTTACGTCGTCGCCGGTCATTTCGATGTGGATGCCGCCGGCATAGGTCCCCATCTGGCGGTGCACCTCGAAGAACGCCTTGGCCTCGGCCAAGACCTTGTCGAATGGACGGGTCTTGTAGCCGGTCGAGGCCTTGATGGTGTTGCCGTGCATCGGATCGGAGCACCAGACGACCGTGCGCCCTGCCCGCGTCACCGCTTCGATCAATCGCGGCAGATGGTCATGCACCTTTTCCGCGCCGAAGCGGCCGATCAGGGTGATGCGGCCGGCCTCGTCATTCGGGTTCAGCTTGTCGAGCAGCTTGATCAGGTCGTCGCTCGACAGCGACGGGCCGCATTTGATGCCGATCGGGTTCTTGATGCCGGAGAAATATTCCGCATGCGCAGCATCGGGCTGGCGGGTTCGGTCACCGATCCAGAGCATGTGGCCCGAGGTCGCGTACCAGTCGTTGGTGATCGAATCCCGGCGGGTCATCGCTTCTTCGTAGCCCAGCAGCAGAGCTTCGTGGCTGGTGTAGAATTTCGTCTCGCGCAGTGCCGGCGTGTTGTCGGAGGTAAGGCCGAGGGCGCGCATGAAATCGATCGCGTCATCGATCTTGGTCGCGAGTTCCTCGAAACGCGGATAGGCGGTGGAGCCCTTCATGAAGCCCATGGTCCATTCGTGGACGCGGGTCAGGTCGGCGTAGCCGCCGGAGGCGAAGGCGCGCAGCAGATTGAGCGTTGCCGCCGACTGGCGATACGCCAGCAGCAGCCGCTCCGGATCGGGCTGGCGGGCCTTGTCGGTGAATTCGATGTCGTTGATGATATCGCCGCGATAGCTCGGCAGGGTAACGCCATCGATGGTCTCGTCATCCGATGAGCGGGGCTTGGCGAACTGGCCGGCGATGCGCCCCACCTTGACCACCGGCTTGGAAGCCCCGTGGGTTAGCACAACGGCCATCTGCAGGAAGACCCGGAAGAAATCGCGAATGTGGTCCGCGCCGTGCTCGGCAAAGCTCTCGGCGCAATCGCCGCCCTGCAGCAGGAAGGCCTTGCCATGCGCGACATCGGCCAGATGCGTCTTGAGCTCACGAGCCTCGCCGGCAAACACCAGTGGCGGGAATTTCCGCAGTTGCGCTTCAGCCGCAGCGAGCGCCACCGGATCGGGATAGGCCGGCACTTGCGAGATCGGTTTTGCTCTCCAGCTATCGGGCGACCAGGTGCTCATCTCAGGCTCACTTGAGGGCCAAGCCCTCGCAATTTAAGGTGACGCGGGTCTACCAAGGCAGCGCGCCGCTGCCAAGCGGCAAAAATGGGGGCGCTGCCTTCCAGCTTAAAGCTTGGCGCCGTTGCGGTAGCGGTAGGTCGGAGCCTTGAACGTCACCAGTTCCTCGGCCGCCGTGGGATGGACGGCGATCGCCCGGTCAAAATCGGCCTTGCTCGCCCCCATGGCCATTGGAACTGCGACGAGTTGGATCATTTCGGCGGCGCCCGGTCCAACGATATGGCAGCCGATCACCTTGCCGCCATCCGCAAGGGTGATGAGCTTGAGCATCATGCGCTGGCTCTTCAGCGAGAGCGTATTGATCATTGGCCGGAAGCGCGTCAGGTAGATGTCGATATCGCCATGGGTCGCGGCCTCAACCTCGGTAAGCCCGATGGTGGCGGCCTCCGGCTCGGCAAAGACGGCAGTTGCGACCAACGACAGATCAACTGCGGTCGGATTGTCGTTGAAGACGGTTTCGGCAAATGCCGCGCCCTCGCGAATGGCGACCGGGGTCAGGTTGGCGCGGCCGGTAACATCGCCGACGGCATAGATGGAAGGCAGGTTCGTGCGGGAATACTCGTCCACGGCAATGGCGCCCATCGGAGTGAGGCGAACGCCCAGTGCCTCAAGGCCGAAATTGGCGACGTTGGGTTGCCGGCCGGTCGCGAACATCACCGCACCGAATGGCGCCACTACGTCATCGCTGAAAGTGACCTCGATATCGTCGCCGAACTTGCGCATGGTGCGGATCGTCGTCTCGTAGATGAACTTGATGCCGCGCTCTTGCATGCCGGCGTCGACGCCCGTGCGCACGTCCTCGTCAAACCCGCGCAGAATGCGATCGCCGCGATAGATCACGGTGGTCTTGACGCCCAACCCGGCAAAAATGGTGGCGAATTCGAGCCCGATATAGCCGGCGCCCTCGATCAGGATCGAGTGCGGCAGGGCCTCGAGGTTGAAGGCTTCGTTCGAGGTGATGCCAAGTTCAGCGCCCGGAATGTCGGGCTTGCCCGCATGTCCACCGGTCGCGACCAGAATGAAGCGCGTATCGAGGTCACGGCCGGCCTTGACCAGGTGCACGCTGTTCGGGCCGGTCACGATACCACGATCGCGAATGATCTCGACGCCGGCCTTCTCGAGGTTGGCAACGTAGGCGGCCTCGAGACGGGCGATTTCCTTGTCCTTGTTGGCCACCAGGGTCGGCCAGTCGAATTTTGCGTCGACCTGCCAGCCAAAACTCTCGGCGACCTCGAACATGTCCGCAAAGCGGCTGGCGTAGACGAACAGTTTCTTCGGCACGCAGCCGCGAATGACGCAGGTGCCGCCGACGCGGTATTCCTCAAGGATGGCCACCTTGGCGCCGTAGGTCGCAGCCATGCGCGCTGCGCGCACGCCCCCGGACCCGGCCCCAATCACAACGAGATCATAAGGCTGGCCCAAGGCAATTCTCCGCGTCCAAAGTGGAACTGCTAGTTAGATACCCCTTGCCTAAAAAGAAAGCCCCGCGCAAGGCGGGGCTTTCGAGCAGGCGCTTGATTGGCGCTAGACGCTGTAGCCGGCTGACTTCAACTCGGCGCGCACCTTGGCGTAAAACTCCGGCTGCAGATTGGCATCGAACAACTGCATGACCTTCTGCAGATCGCCATTGATCGAGCGGTTCGACGCGGTCAACTTCTTGCCTACGTCGGTCTGATAGAAGGCGATGATCTGCTTCAGCTCATCCACGGAGAAGTTCAGCGCGTAAACTCGGGCGAACTGGTCGAAAAGCTCGCCCTTGCGGGTCTTGTAGTCAGCGAGGACCTTTTCGATCGCTGTATTGATCGGAGTGCTCAGTCCTGGATTTTGCGTCAGGATGGTCTGGGCAGTGTGGATGGCAGTCTGCACCAGGGTGCCTTCGTAAATACCCGCCTTGTCGGTCATGTCGACATATTGGCGTGCCAGCTTCAGGTGATCAGGCGAGATTTCCTGAGCCGCGGCAGGCAGCCCGCTGAATGCCATAAGCGATAGCGACAGCAACAGACCGATGACGAGCGCGACGCGCTTGCGCAGACTAATCATTGTTTTCTTACCCATTGAAATTCCACCCTCAAATCCTGCCCGGTAGCGGGCGCTCACGCGTCATGAATTGTAATGCCGCCTGGTTCAGCGACATAGGCCCTTTGGCACAGCCCGATAAACAAGCCATGTTGTACGACACCAGGCACTTCCAGCAAGGCCGAAGACAGCGCTTTTGGCGCGGAAATACGGCCAAATAAAGCATCGAGAATGAGGTGTCCACCGTCGGTCCTCAACGGCGTGCCGTCGGCGCTGAGGCGGAGCGATATTCCGCCCTCGGCCCCGAATTCGGCCAGGATCATCTGCAGGGCGCGCCGTGTTGCCGCAAGGCCGAAGGCATTGACCTCGATCGGCAGTGGACAACGTCCCAGGGTGGTAACGATTTTGGATGCATCGGCGATCACCACCATCCGCGATGAGGCCGCGGCTACGATCTTTTCGCGCAGCAGGGCAGCGCCAGCGCCCTTGATCAGGGTCAGGTCGGGACCGATCTCGTCGGCCCCATCGACGGTGAGGTCGAGCTGATCGATGGTTTCGAGATCGGTTAGGGGTATGTTGAGGGCGCGCGCCTGGGCTGCGGTTGCCTCGGACGTCGGCACGCAGAGGCAATCGAGCCCCTCGGCCACGCGCTGGCCCAGCAAATCGACGAACTCGCGGGCCGTCGAGCCGGTACCGAGGCCCAGCCGCATGCCCGATCGAACTTCTTCAAGCGCCGCGGCAGCCGCATCGCGCTTCAGATTTGCACTCATTTAGATCCCGTCTTCAGCGTGGCCCGCCAGACCTGCTATGAGGCGGGTCAGGGCGTGTCAACAGCTTTTGATCACGCATTGGTGAAGGACTAATGTCGTATCGGCGCAACACATTGGATCTTGGCTGTTCAGAGTATGTCCGAATCATGGCATTTGGGCTTTGCGGTTGTATTTGGACGGGTTATGCATCCGCACACACAGAGCCTCGCGGCGGATCGTGGGGGCAATATTGTCAGAGGCGCAGCTTGCACATGAATAAGTTTAAGACCGCAATCGCCGTTGCAGTGTCGGCACTCGCCACGGTCATGATGGCCGCTCCGGCCATGGCCGCCAGGGTGTACAATCCCGACACGAATACTTGGGAGCAGCCGTCGGTCGTCATCGCGAACAGTAAGCGCGCCAACCCGATTCCCAAGCAACTCGTCAGCTATGATGGGCCCTACAAGCCCGGCACCGTCGTGGTGGAAACCGCCGAGCGCCGTCTTTATTTCGTGCTCGCCGACCACCAGGCGATCAAATACGGCATCGGCGTCGGCCGCGACGGCTTCCGCTGGGCCGGTCAGCACACTATTTCGCGCAAGGCGGAATGGCCGGGCTGGACGCCGCCGGCGCAGATGCGCAAGCGCGTTCCGGATCTGCCGGCATATATGCCCGGTGGGCCGGCGAACCCGCTCGGCGCGCGCGCCATGTATATTGGCTCGACGCTCTATCGCCTCCACGGCACGTCCGAACCCTGGACAATCGGCCAGGCAGTATCGTCGGGATGCATCCGGCTGACCAACGATGACGTGATCGATCTCTACGATCATGTGCAGGTTGGCGCGACGGTGGTCGTGCACCAGTAGGCATTTGTCGCACGACCATGTGAACGGCCGGCCTCCTGGGCCGGCCTTCTTGTTGCGATAGTGCTTTGCGCGACGGGTCTGGCGCGGTAGGATTTGCCGATGTCAGTTTCACAGCAGTCTTCGATGTCGGTGACGGACGCCGTGCAGAACCCGCTGGTGGATCGTTACGGTCGCCACATCACGTATCTGCGCATTTCGGTCACCGACCGATGCGATTTCCGGTGCACCTATTGCATGGCAGAGGACATGACGTTCCTGCCCAAGCGCGATGTGCTGTCGTTCGAAGAGATCGACAGCATCGCGTCCGCATTCATAGGACGTGGCGTTACCAAGGTGCGGCTGACGGGCGGGGAGCCACTGGTGCGCCGCGATATCATGGCTTTGGTTGAGCGCTTGGCGCGGCATCTCGGGTCCGGTCTTGGTGAACTCACCATGACGACCAATGGCAGCCAGCTGCGCCGCTACGCGGATGGGCTTGCGGCCGCCGGGGTCAAGCGGATCAACATTTCGCTCGATACGCTGGATGAGGCACGGTTCACCGCCATTACCCGGCGTGGCCGGATCGCGGACGTGCTGGACGGGATCGACGCGGCCGCAGCGGCTGGGCTGAAGATCAAGCTCAACATGGTCGCCATGCGCGGCGTCAACGATGATGAGATCGAGCCGATGATCGCCTGGGCGCATGGGCGCGGGTTCGGGCTGACGCTGATCGAGGGCATGCCGCTCGGCGAGGTCGGCATTGACCGGGTCGACAGCTATCTGCCGCTCAAAGAACTGCGGGACCGGTTGGCAACGCGGTTCACACTGGAAAAGCTCGATCACCGCACCGGCGGCCCGGCACGCTACGTCTGGGTGAAGGAAACCGGCGGGCTATTGGGCTTTATCACCCCGATGAGCCACAATTTCTGCGAGAGCTGCAATCGGGTGCGGCTCACCGCGACCGGGCAGCTGTTCATGTGCCTCGGACAGGAGGACCAGGTGGACCTGCGGACCGCCTTGCGCGATGGCGGCAAGACAACCCTGGACGCAGCCCTCGACCACGCCATGATCCTCAAGCCGAAGGGCCACGATTTCGTCCTCGACCGCGACCACACCGCCCCTGCCCTGCAGCGGCATATGTCGGTCACGGGGGGTTAAGGCCGGGGGCGCGACGATCGCTGTGCTCGCACCTTGGAGCGAGGTCCCCGGGGCGAAAATTTCACCTCCAAGTTGGAACCGTCATCACCCGGTTTATCCGGGTGATCCAGCCTTTCGCTGCGCCCGAGGTGTCCCCGGCCCTGGATGGCCCGGATAAACCGGGCAATGACGAAGCCGGGAGTCGGGTGAATGAAGCGCGGCAGGGTTGGGGCGAAAAGACTACTTCTCGTCGTCAGTCACCAGCGCAAAATCCAGCGGCAAAGCGGTGGTGTACTTGATCTGCTCCATGGCAAAGGATGAACTGACGTCGGTCAGAGCGATCTTGCCGATGAGTTTCTTGTAAAACACGTCGTAGGCGCCGATGTCGGGCACAACGACCCGGAGCAGGTAATCGACGTCGCCGCTCATGCGGTAGAATTCGACGACTTCGTTAAAATCTTCAACGACGCCGGCGAACTTGCGTAACCAGGCCTCGCTATGTTCGTTGGTCTTGACCGCCATGAAAACGGTGACGCCGGCGTTCACCTTGACCGGATCGAGGACAGCAACGCGGCGCTTGATCACGCCGTCTTCTTCCATCTTCTGGATGCGCCGCCAGCACGGCGTCGTCGAGAGGCCAACTTTGCGGCCGATTTCGGCCACCGGCATGGTCGCGTCCTTCTGCAGAAGCGTCAAAATCTTGCGGTCTATCTTATCCAACGCCATCGATCCCTCTGAAATCAGTTTGCGCGAAACGGCGATATCGCGGCACGAAAGGCAAAATCACTTCCGATCAAGGCACTTCAACGCAATATTGTTGCTGCTGTCAATTGGTTTCCGGTTGGTCGCGCTGCCGCTGAAGCGCCGCTCCGATGCTATTGGAAAAGCGAGCTGATCCAGTCGATCAGGTTTCCCCTGCTCCGCCCGATCTGGCGTCGGCGCGCCATTGCTGCGGCCTCTCGAAACGCCCTTGCCATATGCCCACCTTGCCATCGCGAGCGACCGCCTCCTCGGCCTTGTATCTGTCATATGAAACGGCAAGCCCGTCGAGCATCATTGCGGCGCCCAAATCGCTTCCGCCGGCATCGCATGCCGCCAGGATGCGCCCGAATTTGTCGTGCCCCGACGGATGGCAGATGAGTTCGGCGCTGCCAATGAGACTATTGAGGCGGCTCTTGGCTACCTGTCCGCATGGCCAGGAAATGTCGGCCTTGTCCCGACACATCTGCTCGAGTTCGGGAGCATCGATGCCAAGCAGGCGGAGGCGCTGGCCATTGAGGTGCAGTGTATCACCGTCGGTGGCGTAGGCGCGGCCGGCAAGATCGGATTGCACCGGCTCCAGCCGATCTGAGATCCAGGCGGCGAGGCCAAGTATAACCACCGCAATCAAAAGACCGAAGCGCCCCGAGAATAGTGGGTTTCGCCTTCGCCAACCTTGCATGATTTCACTCCCCCTTAACCATGCGCAGACTACGGTTTTCCCAAAGCGTGGCGAAGGCGTTTTGTCTTCGTGTGTAGATTTGTAACCGAGTAAGCGTTCATGGCGTTCGAGCCGGCGAAAGATGAAGCCGACGTTCGCTCCCGAATGGGGAGAGAACCGCGCCGCAACATCCAGAAAACCGTTTCTGATGCCCGGCAGCGGCTGACCTCCAGCACGGGGACCCGCGCCTCCTACGATTTCGAACTGATGGACGAGTATGCCGGTTCGCGCCTTTCCGGCGCGTTGCCGGTAGCGGTGCTGCTCACCATTCTTGCCGCGTTTTCAAGCCTCTTCGTTCCCCCATTTGCGGCCGCGCTGTGGGCGGGGGTAGCGATAGCGGCCAATACCGTCGTCGTCTTCATGTGCCGCCGCTTCAAGAAGGTGGCTCGAAACCGCTTCAATGCCCTAAACTGGACTGCCGCCTTTGTAGCCGGCGAAACGGCTTACGGCATCTGCTGGTCGGCACTGGCGCTGTTCACTCTTACTGCAGGCGGCCAGAACCTTGCGGTCGTGATGTTCGCGATGGTGTTGATCGGGGTCGCCGCAAATGCGGTCTCGACGCGAACTTTGCCGGCAGCGACCCTGGTCAGCACCCTCCCCGCGACGTTGACGGTCTGCGCGAACCTGGTGCTCCTCGGCGGCACGCTGAACTATTCGCTGGCCGCCGTGGTTGTCGGTGGCGAGATATTCTTCGTTTATCTTGCCGGACAATTGCATCGCTCGGAACTTGAGACAATCACCCACCAGTCCGAGAAAGACTCGCTGATCAACGAGTTGGAAGAAGCGCGCAACATGTCGGATGAAGCGCGCCGCCACGCCGAGCAGGCCAATATCGCAAAGTCGCAGTTTTTGGCGACGATGAGCCACGAACTCCGCACCCCGCTCAACGCCATCATCGGCTTTTCCGAGGTACTGCATTCCGAACTCCTGGGCCCGCACAACGTGCCGCAGTACAAGGAATATGCCGGCGATATCCACGCCAGCGGGCTGCACCTGCTCAACCTCATCAACGAATTGCTCGATTTGAGCCGCATCGAGGCGGGCAAATACGAGCTCAACGAGGAGGTCGTCTCGCTCATCGACATCGCCGAGGATTGCCGGCGGATGGTCGAAATCCGCGCCAAGGCCAAGGGCATCGAACTGACCTTCACTCACGGCAACAATCTGCCGAAGCTATGGGGAGACGAGCGGGCCATCCGGCAGGTGGTTTTGAACCTGCTGTCGAATGCCATCAAGTTCACCCCACAATCGGGCAAGGTTTCGCTGGTCGTGACCCGAAGCGGCGATGGCGGGCAGA
>JAQGKB010000303.1 GCA_028290345.1 Hyphomicrobiales bacterium
GGTGATGCGAACCTTGATCCAGTCCGAAAGCACCATGGTGCCGCCGGTCACCGCCGAGCGATCGCCGCCCGACTCGCGGATCACCGGCGCGCTTTCGCCAGTAATGGCGCTTTCATTGACCGAGGCAACGCCTTCGATGACTTCGCCATCGCCGGGAACGATGTCGCCGGCTTCGACCAAAACGACGGTACCGATCGACAACGTCGTGGCCGAGACCACCTTGAAGCCGCGGTCGTTCGTCTCGGGCCGGTTGATCACCTTGGCCGTCAGATCGGACTTTGCACGCTTCAGGCTATCGGCCTGTGCCTTGCCACGGCCTTCGGCCACGGCTTCAGCGAAGGTTGCGAACAACACGGTGAACCACAGCCAGGCTGCAATCTGGCCGCTAAACTGGGCAGTACCATTCCCGACGATGAAGTCGCGAATGAAGAACACGGTGACCAGCGCCGCGACCACTTCGGTGACGAAGATCACCGGGTTGCGCAACAGTTGACGCGGATCGAGCTTGATCACGGCGTCCTTGATTGCGGGGAGGATAATCGCCGGATCGAGCAGGCTCGGGGCGACGGGTTTTGTGGACATGAATCTGGTCCCTTAGTATGTGATGCCGGCAAGCATTTGGAAATGCTCGACGATTGGCCCAAGCGCGAGCGCCGGGAAGAACTGCAGGCCGCCGAGGATAAGAATCACCCCGATCAGCAGGCCGACAAAGAGCGGCGTGTGAGTGGGCATGGTGCCCTTCGACTCGGGCAGGGTCTTCTTGCTCGCGATCGATCCGGCGATAGCCATGACCGGCACCATGTAGGCGAAGCGCCCGAGCAGCATGGCGATACCGAGGGTGATGTTGTACCAGGGCACGTTCGCGGAGAGCCCGGCGAAGGCCGAACCGTTATTCCCCGTCGCCGACGAATAGGCGTAGAGGATCTCCGAGAGCCCATGCGGTCCGGCATTGTTGAGGCTGGACAGCGCTATTGGCAGCATTGCCGCGACCGCCGTGAAGCCCAGGATCGCCAGCGGCAGGATGAGAACCGCCAGCATGGCGAATTTCATCTCGCGTCCTTCGATCTTCTTGCCGAGGAATTCCGGCGTGCGCCCGACCATCAGCCCGGCAACGAAGACTGCAAGGATCGCCATTACGACCATGCCATAGACGCCCGAGCCGACACCGCCAGGAAGGATCTCGCCAAGCTGGATGAGGAACATCGGTACGAGGCCGCCGATCGCCGTGAGCGAGTCGTGCATGACGTTGACCGCGCCGCAGGAAAGACCCGTAGTCACAGCCACGAACAGCGCCGACATGGCCTGCCCGAAGCGGACTTCCTTGCCCTCCATATTGCCCATCGACGGATCGATGCCGAGATGAATCAGGATCGGGTTGCCGTTGGTTTCAGCCCAGTAGACCACGCCGACGCCAACGATCAGCAGCACCGCCATGGCGGTGAGCAACGCCCAGCCCTGCCGCACTCGGCCTACCATCGAGCCGAAGGTGTAGACCAGCGCCGCCGACACCGAGAGCATCGCGAAAATCGCGATGAAATTGCTGATCGCGCTCGGATTTTCGAACGGATGCGCCGAGTTGGCGTTGAAGAAGCCGCCACCATTGGTGCCGAGCTGCTTGATCGCCTCCTGGCTGGCCATGGGGCCCATGGCGATGACCTGCTTGGCGCCTTCGAGCGTTGTTGCCTGCGCCGAAGCCACCATGGTCTGCGGTACGCCGGTCGCTACGAACAATAGTGCGAGCACGATACAAAACGGCAGCAGCACATAGAGCGTCACCCGGGTCATATCGACCCAGAAATTGCCCAGCTGCGAAACCCCGGAGCGCATGAACGCCCGCGTTACCGCAATCGCCAGCGCTATGCCGGTGGCGGCGGACAGGAAGTTGTGCACGGTCAATCCAGCCATCTGGCTGAAGTTGCTCATGGTGCTTTCGCCGGAATAGGACTGCCAGTTGGTATTGGTCAGGAAGCTGGCGGCCGTGTTGAACGCCAGGTCGGGCGAGAGGTTATCGAAGCCCTGCGGGTTCAACGGCAGATAGGCCTGGAACCGCAGGAGCGTATAAAGGCTTGCAAAGCCCACAACACTGAACACCAGCATGGCGATGGTGTAAGCGAGCCAACCTTGCTCCTTCTTCTCGTCAACACCCGAGAGCCAGTAGAAGCCGCGCTCGAGAGGTTTGAGAACGGGCGAGAGGAAGGTCCTTTCGCCGTTGAAGACATGCGCCATGTAAAGCCCCAGCGGCTTTACGGCGAGCAGGACGGCAAGAAACAGAAGGCCGATCTGGAGCCATCCGATAAATGTCATGGGAGGTCCTTCCCAAAAGGAATAGGGGCCGCAAGCGGCCCGGAAATTGGATTGAAGTGGGGGTGAGCGAGCTTAGAAGCGCTCGGGCTTAAGCAGCGTGACAACGAGATAGATCGCGAGACCGACGACCACGACGAGGCCGATAATGGGTTCAACCATGGTGCGCCCCCATCAAAGCCGGTTGAGCGCACGGGCGTAGAGCCCGAGCAGCGCGAGGGTGCCGATGCCCAGCACCAGAAATACGACATCTAGCATGTGTGCCTCCAAGGGCTTTTATTGCGAAGCGGACTATCGCGCCGATGGAGGTCAAATCTCGATTGGGAATGCAGCAGCGAAGATAAGGAAAAAATAAAGACGCGGGTCAGCCGCGGTTGTGCGCAACACTGCGCCCATCCACCCAGACCTCGGCAATGTTCGCCCGCCCCGCCGTCATGATGATCTTTTGCAGCAGGTCCTCCGGGTGTTCCGCATCGGCAAAGCGGATGCCGCCATGCGGAGCCTGGGTATCGATGAGCATGGCATCGAACCGGTAACCCGGCGCGAACCGGCCGACCGGCAGGTCGAGCACATCCGCCCCACCGGCGGTCGCGAGGTGAAACACCGTGGCAAAATCCACCCGCGAATTCGGCCGCCCGCGATCCTCGGCAGGGAGCGCCGGATCGACACCGCTTTCGAGCATGCGCGATGCGACGATCGCCATGCGGGCGCTGTCGAACATCGAGGCGCTGGGGCCGCCGGAAATATCGGTGCCGAGCCCGACCCGGACGCCTTTTTCCAGCGCCGCGCGTAGTGGAAATACCGAGCCGGCGAAGTAAGCGTTGGACAGTGCGCAATGCGCCACCCCTGCCCCGTGCCCGGCGATCCGGTCCATGTCGTCATCGGTGATGAAATTGGAATGCGCCAGCACCGTCTTCCGCGTCAAAAGCCCAAAACCCTCAAGGCTCGCGGTATCGGTCTCGCCGAACCGGTCGAGCGCAAAGGCATGCGCCCAGTCGCTCTCCGAGCAATGCGTCTGGATATGGCAGCCGCATTCGGCGGCGATCTTGCCGAGACCTTCCAGCACTGCATCGGTGCAGGAGGGAATGAAGCGCGGCGTCACCACCGGCAGCACGCGGCCATGGGTGTTGTGCGGATTGTCGCTGATATAGTTGATCAACTGGCGCGTGCCTTCGAGCGCCTCCTCGACCGATGCATCGCGATAGTAATCCGGGCAGGAGTGCGGATCGTCCATCACCACCTTGCCAACCAGCGCCCGCTGGCCCTTGTTGAGGCAGATATCGACGAGCAGCCGCGTCGCATCCTGGTGGATGGTGGCGAAATACAGCGCCGTCGTGGTGCCGCTGGCCAGCAGATCGCCAACCAGCGTCTCGTAACTTTGTTTGGCGAACGGCAGGTCCGCGTAGCGCGCCTCGAGCGGAAACGTATATTTCTGCAGCCACTCCTCGAGCGGTACATCCAGCGCCTGTCCAAGCTGCGGATATTGCGGCGCGTGGACATGCAGGTCGACGAAGCCCGGCAGCAAATAGCTGTGCTGCGGCAGCGTGAACAGCCGATCATCGGCCATCGCTGCGGCGATCATCGTGCTGAAGCGTTCGTCGCCGGACGGCACCACGGCGGTGATCGTGCCGTCTGCATCGACCTCGATCAGCGCCTCCCGCAGCATCTCGATCTCGCCCCGCACCGGCGCATGGCAGAAGCTGCCGTGCACTACTCTGCCATGAAGATCGATCATCAGGTCACCCCTTCCCCGTGCGCGCGCCGGTGCGCTCTTCTACCACGGTGACTACTGGATTCCCGCCTGCGGGAATGACGGGCGCGGGTGGGGATACGCTAGTGGTACCCTCGTCGCTCCGCTACCTCCTCACTATTGGGTCTGCATCGGGGCCAAATCCCACCCCTCATTCGTCATCCTCGCACTTGATGCGAGGACCCAGGCCGAGAGGTTGGGGAAACACAACTTTTCCTTGCAAAGCGTATCAGGCCAAAGCACCTTGTAAACCGGTTTACTAACCGGAGCGTCACATGCCTCTCCCCGACGACCTGATCCTCAATGCCGGGGACGAAGTGACCATCCGTCAGCACCTGACGCTGGTGGCATTGGGCAAGAAGCCGGCGGACCTCGCGATAGAAGTGGGGCGCCTGCTGGCGGTCCACTCGCGAAAATGGCTGAACGACCAGGAGATCATCATTTCCGGCCGCCGTATCGCCTATGTGGGCCCGATCGGCAGCTATCGCGGCGAGGTCAGGGCGCGGGTAAAATACCCCAATCTTTCCGCCGTGCCCGGGTTCGGCGAAGTGCACAAGCACATCGAGAGCACCCACCTGACGCCCGAATTCGAAGCAGCGCTGGTGATCCCGCGTGGCAACACCTGGACCTGCGAGGCGAGCCACGAATTCGCCAACGTCAACGGACCGAAGAATACCGAATTCTGGCAAAAAGCCCGGCTGGCCGGGTCGCCACTGAAAGTCTTCATCCAGCCCGGCTCGGCCGTACCGCCCAG
>JAQGKB010000307.1 GCA_028290345.1 Hyphomicrobiales bacterium
AAGAGCACCCCTCATCCGCCCGGAGCCAGCACTCGTGCGCGACGCGACCCGGGTGGGCACCTTCCCCCTCAAAGGGAGAAGGGAGGCGCCAACTGCCGGGCGCCCGGAAGCTCCCACTAGACCCGCATCGGCATCAGCACGTAGAGCGCCTTGACGTCGCCGTCCTCGCGCACCAGCGTGGGCGAACCGGCATCGTTGAAGAGGAACACGGCATTCTCGGAGCGGATCTGGGCGAGGATGTCGAGCAAATAGCGGGCGTTGAAGCCGATCTCGAAGCTCTCCGGCTCGAATTCGACCGCCAGCTCTTCGCTCGCCGTGCCATGATCCGGATTGGTGACGGAAAGCTCGAGCTGGCCTTCCTTGACCGAGAGTTTTACCGCCTTGCCGCCGCGCTCGGAAGCGATGGTCGAGACGCGATCGACGGCCGTGGCGAAGGCGGCACGGTCGACGTTCATCGCCTTGTCGTTGTTCTTGGGCGTCACCCGGTCGTAGTCGGGGAACGTGCCTTCGATCAATTTTGACAGCAGCACGACGCCGCCAAGCGAGAAGCGGATCTTGGTGTCGGAGACCTCTACGGAGACATCGCCCTCGGCGCCGTCGAGCAGCTTTTGCACTTCGCCGACGGTCTTTTTCGGGATGATGATGCCCGGCATGCCCTTGCTGCCGGCTGGCGCGTCGGTTTCGGCGCGGGCCAGTCGGTGGCCGTCGGTGGCGACCACCCGCAGGGTCGGCACGCCGTTGACCTCGAGCGCGTGCACGTAGATGCCGTTGAGGTAGTAGCGCGTCTCTTCGTTCGAGATGGCGAACTGGGTCCGCTCGATCAGCTCGCGAAGGCTCGCAGCCGGAATGGCGAATTCATGGCTGAAGGTGCCGGACTTGAGGTCCGGAAAGCTGTCGGGCGAAAGACACGCCAGATGGAAGCGCGAGCGGCCCGAGGTCAACAGCATCTGGTCGGCGCTCTCGGTCTCGAGGCGCACTTCGGCGCCGTCGGCGAGCTTGCGCACGATTTCATAGAGCGTGTGCGCCGGAATGGTGGTGGTGCCCGGGGTGGCGACCATCGCCGGCACGCTTTCGGTCACCTCGATATCGAGATCGGTGGCGCGCAGGTCGATCCGTCCTTCGGCCGCCTTGAGCAGCACGTTGGCAAGGATCGGATAAGTGTTGCGGCGCTCGACGACACGATGCACGTGGCTGAGCGATTTGAGCAGATGATTACGCTCGAGTGTAACTTTCATAACTCATACCCCTTGCCACGCCCGCGCGGACAACAAACCCCGGCCAAACCGGGGTGGAGACATTTGCGCGGCGGGGCGAAAAACGCAAGAGCGCGGGGGCTGTGGAGGACCGACGTCCCCGGAAAATTGGCTGTGGCAGCCTCGCATGCCGCCACCGCCAGCCGCGCGACGGCGGCTACTCCTCCAGCATGCGCTTCAGGAGATCGATTTCCTGGCAGAGATCGCCGTCGTCCTTCATCATCTGTTCGACCTTGCGCACCGAATGCAGAACAGTGGTGTGATCGCGGCCGCCGAAGCGTCGGCCGATTTCGGGCAGCGAACGCGAGGTCAGCGATTTTGCCAGGTACATGGCGATCTGGCGCGGCCGGACCACGTCGCGCGAACGTCGCGACGACAGCAGGTCGTTGCGCGGCACCTTGTAGTGGCGCGAGACGATGCGCAGGATATCTTCGATCCGCACCCGGCGGGTTTCGCGCGACCGGACCAGGTCGGCGAGGGTCTTTTCCGCCAGCGTAACCGTGATCGGCTCGTTGGTCAGCTGGTTGGCAGCGACCAGCCGGTTGACGGCGCCATCGAGGTCGCGGCCGTGCGAGACCACCACGCGGGCGATGTAATCGATCACCGCCACCGGGAAGCTGACGCCAAAACGCTGGCTGGCCTGTTCGACGCGCCGGCCAACAATGGCGCGGCGCAAGTCGGTATCGAAGGTATTGATCGGCACGACCAGGCCGCCGGAGAGGCGCGATCGCACCCGCTCGTCGAGCATTTCGAGATCGCGCGGCGCGGCATCGCCGGCCACGACGACTTGCTTGGCGCCGGTGAGCAGCGCGCCGAGGGTATGGCCGAATTCCGTTGCCGACTTGCCCTGCAGGAACTGCATGTCATCGATCAGCAGCAGATCGACGCGGCGCAGCCATTCCTTGAACTGCAGTGCCGACTGGCGCTGCACGGCGGTGATGAAATGGTACATGAAGTGGTCGGCGGTGAGATAGACGATGTTGCGGCCGGGTTCGGCCGCACCCGCCGCCCAGGCGATGGCGTTCAGAAGGTGCGACTTGCCGAGCCCCACGGTCGAATGAATGTAGACCGGATTGAAGGTCACCGCGTTGTTGGCTGCCGCGTGGGCGACCTGCCGGGCCACCTGCAGCGCCATTTCATTGGCGGAGCCGGAAACGAAGGTTTCAAATGTCATGCGAGGATCGACGGCGCTGCCCGAGAGGGCATCGCCCTTCAGGGCACTGGTGTCGCGCATGGTACGAACGGTGGGCGCCGCGGGCTCTACCGAGGGCTCGCTGATGATGGTCTCTACGACCGGAGCCAGACGGGGGCGGGCCTGGCCATTGACGCGCACGGTAAAGTGCAGCCGCGCCACGCCGGTCGGCTCGGCCTGGAAGGCCTCGAGGATCCGCTCGGCGTAATTGGATTGCACCCACGAGCACAGGAAACGGGTCGGCACTGAAAGGTGCGCCCTGTCGTCGACAATCTCTTCGAGCTCCATGCGGGCAAACCAGCTGGTGAACACGTCTTCACCAACCGCTGCGCGCAAGCGCGCCCTAACCCGGACAAACAGATCCCGAACGACTACGGACGTGCTGCTCTCACCCGCCGATGGAGCAATGAATCCGCCTTCGAAACCGTCAGTGGAGCCGCCGCCCACTGCATCTGTTGAACGCCCGCCTGCGTCTTTGTTCATCACCAAAAGCCCCATGTTTAGCCGCCCCGTGCGCGCCGCCTCTTCGTGCGCTGCGCTATTGCATTGTTCTGATCGATCGTCCGATTTCGGACACATCTCCACCGTGCAACGACATGCCGTCGCGCGATGTATAGTTGTAATTTACTGGAACCGGCCCGCACGGCCGGGGACTTACTTATCTCTTACGCCAACGCAAGGCGAACAAGCTTAAGTCGCAAAACACTACCCAACAAAATGATTTGACCGTAACTCTAAGCTTACACCAACCGACGCCAGATTACGGACCTTGAACTGCCCCAAACTCAAACTCGACTGCACAAGACCGCGTTTCGGTTCGCCGCGTTTCTTGAACCAGCGGGGCCATTCTAGACAGCCAATTTTTGGCCCGCAACTCGGGATTCGATGAAAAAGCCCCTTGACTCCAAGCTCCGGCAAAATCGTTCCGGGGGCCCCAAATGAGGGTAGAAAGCAAGCTGCTGTGACTCCTCACGGAATCCGCCTCAGGGGGAGAGTCAAGATCGAAAATTTTATTCCCCACTTGACTTGCCTTTAAAGGCGGCCGCCCCAAAGCCCCTGTGAGCAGAGGCACATTTGCATCAGTTAAGTGGCTGATAAGACAATAGAATTAACCATGCGACGCGAGCCGATACGAATTCGCGTAACTGTCACAAAGCTGCCACAGTAGAAGGGACGGCGGAGCACAGTTCTACCGGCTTTGCGCTCACCTCGGCTAACTACCTGCGCCATGAATGACACAAAAAAAGGCCCCCGCTTGGGAGCCTCTCTAATTGCTTGTAGCCAGGTCTTGGAAAACCCGCTGATTAGGCCTGCAGCGCCTTGATGCGGCTGTTGAGGCGCGACACCTTGCGGGCCGCCAGATTGGCATGGACGATGCCCTTCTGCGCGGCGCGGTGCAGTTCGGGCTCGGCAGCACGGAGCGCCTCGACAGCGATTTTGTGGTCGCCGGAGGTGATGGCTTCCTCGACCTTGCGGATGAAGGTGCGCATACGGCTGCGGCGCGACTTGTTGACCGCGGTGCGGGCTTCGATCTTGCGCGTGGCCTTTTTTGCCGAAGACGTATTGGCCATGAAATCCTCTGAGCTCTTGGCACTCGATCAAACAGCGCCAAAGCGCCTGTCCAATCGAGGGGTGAAATGAAATCGGCGGCACAGTCAGCCGCCAAGTTGGCGCGTTATAGGGGCAAGGCCCCCGGGCGTCAACTGCTTTAGCACCCGGCTAGTGCTGGCAAACCGGACAGAAAAAGCTGGAACGCCCGGATTGCACGATGCGCTGCACGGTACCGGTGCAGCCGGGGGTCAGGCAAGGCTCGCCTTCACGATCATAGATCATGAAGCGGTGTTGGAAATAGCCCGAATTGCCGTCGGCATTGCGGAAGTCGCGCAGCGTCGAGCCGCCGGCGTCGATTGCCTCCAGGAGAACCTTGCGCACCTCGATCACCAGCGCCTCCAGTTCAGGCTTGGGGCGGTCCCGTTTGCCGACCAAGGAGCCGGCCAGCCGAGTAGGCAGAATGTGAGCGCGATAGAGCGCCTCCGAGACGTAGATATTGCCGAGGCCGGCAACCACACGCTGGTCGAGCAGCGCGGCTTTTATCGGCGCCTTCTTGCCGGCGAAACGGGCGGCCAGCATTTCGGCATTGAAATCATTGGAAAGCGGTTCCGGGCCAAGGCCGGCAAGATAGGGGCTCTCGGCTTCGCTCGCATAGAGATCCATGAAGCCGAAGCGGCGGGCGTCGGTATAGATCAACGCCATGCGGCCCTGCTCGGGATGCACCAGCGTGATTTCGACATGGTCGTGCTTGCGATCGGCACTGGCCTCGCGATAGCGGGTCGGCTCGGTGATCAGCCGGTCCTCGAAGCGGAAGCTGCCGGTCATGCCGAGATGGCTGAGCCAGATGCCGCCATCGCCCAGATGGAACAGCAGGTATTTGGCCCGCCGCCCTGCCCGCTCGATGGTCTGGCCGGTCAGGCGCTTGGCAAAATCCTTGGGAAACGCGAAGCGCAGATCCTTGCGGTTGAGGGTCACCGCCTCGATGCGCGCGCCATCGACATAAGGCGCCAGCCCGCGCCGGACGGTTTCAACTTCAGGCAGTTCCGGCATGAACCCTCACCATGGAATGGGCGATAGAAAACAGAGGTCTTCTCGGATATGGTGCGCCAAAATCGAAAACGCGGAGACGGCGGCAAGCCGTGACAATGATGAGCGAAGCCCGCGAGACCACGCATTTCGGCAACCGCCAGGTAGCGCTAGATGAGAAGCAGGGCCTCGTCAACGCCGTGTTCCATGGTGTCGCCGATCGCTACGACCTGATGAACGACCTGATGAGCGCCGGCGTCCACCGGGTATGGAAGGACGCGATGGTCGCTCGGCTGCAGCCACCCAAGACCGGCACAAGGCCCTATCGTGTGCTGGATATGGCGGGCGGCACCGGCGATATCGCCGAGCGGATCATCAATGCCTCGGCCGGCTATGCCGAGGTCACGGTTTCGGACATCAATTCGGACATGCTGCGGGTCGGCGCCGAGCGGGCCAAGCGCTGGCGCTTCGGCACGCAGGCAAAATTCGTCGAGGCCAACGCGGAAGAGCTGCCGTTCGAGGACGAGAGCTTTGACGCCTATACCATCGCGTTCGGCATCCGCAACGTGCCCCGCATCGACAAGGCGCTGGGCGAAGCCCATCGCGTGCTGAAGCGCGGCAGACGGCTGCTGGTGCTCGAATTCAGCCAGGTGGATGTGCCGGGGCTCGATGCGGTCTACGACCAGTTCTCAGAGCGGGTGATCCCGCCGATGGGAAGGCTCGTCACCGGCGACAGCCAGCCCTACCAGTACCTGGTGGAAAGCATCCGCAAGTTCCCGAGCCCCTCTGCCTTCACCGGCATGATCGCCAGGGCCGGCTTCAAGCGCGTCACCCACACGGCGTTCTCGGGCAATATCGCTGCGCTGTTCGGCGGCTGGAAGCTTTAGCGCATGGGAATATCGGCGTATCTCAGACTGGCCCGGGCCGGATACGTCCTGGCGCGCGAAGGCGCATTTTCGATCGTCGATCCGGAGGCCCTGCCACCATCGATGAAACTCGGCATCGGCTTCGCGCGGGTGTTCGAGCGCCCGACGGTCAGGAAGACCGGCCGGGTCGAGCGGCTGACCCGGGCGCTCAACCGGCTGGGCCCGACTTACGTCAAGTTCGGCCAGACCCTTGCCACCCGCCCCGATATCGTGGGGGCGGAGATCGCGGCGGACCTCGCCATCCTGCAGGACGCGATGGCGCCGTTCGATGCAAAACTGGTGCCGGCTATCCTGGCCGAAGCGCTCAAGGAACGCGCGGCCGACCTCAAGGAAT
>JAQGKB010000341.1 GCA_028290345.1 Hyphomicrobiales bacterium
TTTGGCGGCGGCGGGGATTTCGACCTCGGCAAAGGTGCGCTGGGTCTTGCCCGAACCGATCAGTTCCTTGATTGGCAGGCCGGCAAAGCCGAGCCAATGGTCGGCCAGTTCGGCCATGGTGTTGAAGCGCGCGCCGTCGAGCGAATAGGACAGCAGCAGCGTATCGTCCATCGGGCCGACGGTAATGCCGTAGCGGGCGAGGATCCCGTAATCGTATTTGAAATTGTGGAAGATCTTCAGGATCGAGCGATCGGACAGTACCGGGCGCAGCATGTCGAGCGCCTCGCGCATGTCCATCTGCCCTTCGGCAGTGCCGCCACCAAAAATATCGTCCTGCCCCACCGAGTGGCCCAGCGGCAGATAGGCCCCGCTCCCCGGGACGACGGAAAACGAGATGCCGACGAGATCGGCGTGCTGGTTGTCGAGCCCGGTGGTCTCCGTATCGATGGCGACGTGCCCCTGCGCGTAGATCGCGGCGATCCAGCGGGCAAGGTTTTCGGCATCGCCGATGATCTCGTAGTTGGCGTGGTTAAGCGGGATGGCGCGGATCTTTTCGTGCACCGCCTTGGCGTGGGCGACAGCCGCCGCGCCGCCGCGGCCATCGGCCTCCTGGCGGGCAAGGCGCGCCTCGGCCTTGGCGGCATTGTCGAAGCCCACGGCGGGCACCGGCTTGAAGGCCAGCGCCGGATCGGGCTCGAACGCATCGGCGTCGAAATCGAGCAGCGTCGAGAGCCGCTTGACGATGGTGTTGAACTCCATCGCCTTGAGGAAGGGCACGAGCTTATCGGCCAGGATCGGCTCGCGGGCGAGACCATCGAGTTGCAGGTCCACCGGCACCTGCTGCGACAAGGTCACGAGGCGCTTCGAGATGCGCGCCAGCTCGGCATTCTCCTCCAGCGCCTGGCGGCGCTTGGGCTGCTTGATCTCGGCGGTGCGGCTGAGCAGGGTTTCGATATCGCCGAAAGTGTTGATCAGTTCGGCGGCGGTCTTCACCCCGATGCCGGGCACCCCCGGGACGTTGTCGACGGTGTCGCCGCAGAGCGCCTGCACGTCGATGACCTTGTCCGGAGTGACGCCGAATTTTTCGAACACCGCGTCCGGCCCGATCCAGCGCAGCGCCGGCTGGCCGGCACGCGGAATGGTATCGAGCAGGCGGATCGAGCCATCGGCCTCGACCAGCTGCATCAGATCCTTGTCGGACGACACGATGGTGACCTTGCCGCCGGCTTTCCGCGCCATGCAGGCATAGGTGGCGATGATGTCGTCGGCCTCCCAGCCTTCCATCTCGATCGAGGGAATGTTGAACGCCTTAGTCGCCGAGCGGGTCAGCGGAAACTGCGGCACCAGGTCTTCGGGCGCCGAGGGCCGATGCGCCTTGTACTGGTCATAGATCTCGTCGCGAAACGTGCGCGCCGAATGATCGAAGATCACGGCCATGTGGGTGGGCGTGTCGTCGCCCTTCATATCCTCGGTCAGCTTGAACAGCATGTTGCAAAAGCCGGATACGCATCCGACCGGCAGGCCATCGGACTTTCGCGTCAGGGGCGGCAGGGCATGATAGGCACGAAAAATGTAACCCGATCCGTCGACGAGCAGCAAATGCATGGCTGATTCCATAATTCAGATTTGGGGGACCTTAAGGGAGTTGGACGCGCAAGCGAAGGGGCGAGGGGTTTGCGGTGCGGTCGGGGCTCAGGACCCAGCAACCATATTCCTCCCCGCTCGTCACCCTCGCGCTTGACGCGAGGGCCCAGACTGCGGGCGGTGGTGCTTACCGCACGCCTGGGTCCTCGCATCAAGTGCGAGGGTGACGAATGAGGGGTGGCGAGCGGGGATGACGGTTCATGCCCCCGACATTCGTCACCCTCGGGCTCGACCCGAGGGCCCAGACTGCGTGCGGTGGTGCTTACCACAAGCCTGGGTTCTCGCGCCAAGCGCGAGGATGACGAATGAGGGGCGTGGTGCTCTGCCTCCACGAGGTCTGGGCTCGTCGCCAGCTGTTACGGCCGCCCGCCCAGCCCTACCCGGCCCAGCATGCCCTTGCGCTTGGCGTCGTAATAAAACCCCTTGTGGTAGAGCCGCACGGCCCGATCGGGGTCATTGCCGGCGACGATGTAGGCGCCGGAAAGGTACTTGCCGCCATAGCGGAGGTTGGTTTCGGCGGTCAGCAATTCGCGGGCCTCGCCCCGGAAGCCCATGGAGCGGGCGGTATCGAGGGTGATCTGCATCAGCCCATAGAAGCGCCCGTGGTGGGCCTGGGCGTTGTAGCCGCTTTCAGCCAGGATGACCCTACGCAGCAGGCTCTCCGGCAGGTGATTGAGGGTGGCGTAGTGGGCGATCTGGCCATCCAGCGAGCCGCCCGAAATCGGGCTCGCGTCCGACGCCTGTGCCATAGCGGGCTGTGGCGGCACCGACATCGCAGAAAACGTGTCGATCGTGCAGCCCGAGAGAAGCATGGCGAGGCCGAGGAGCGGGAGCAGGACGCCAAAACGCAAAAGCAATGAAAAACCCTTCAAAAATCGAGGCAGCGCCGCCTCCCGAGCTACTGCGTTAACCGCGCCTTATGCCAGCAACAAGCCCGCAAGACAAATTCTGCGTCCCGCGGCCGGGTTTGGGGCGAGAATTCGGCCAAAACCCTTTGGGGGAAAGCTCTTTTTGCCGCGGCGGGCAGCCTTCCCAACCGGCCATGCGCGTGTATATGAACCAATGGAAGCATATTGGGCAAAGCAGCGGGGCAGTAGTGTACAGGATCGAGCAATGGCGAGCCCGTCTGCGGTATGAGTTCGACAAATCGATGGCGGCCGGGCCGATCGCGTTGATTGGCTGGCTGGCGGTGATTTCGCTGATCATCATCATCGTCGCCAGCGCCATCATCAGCGTGCTGCGCATTGCACCCGACGGCGGAGATTCCCTCAATTTCGGCGAGGCGATCTGGGAATCGCTGATGCGTACCCTCGACAGCGGCACGATGGGCGGCGATACCGGCTGGGGTTTCCGCTGGATCATGCTGCTGGTGACGCTGGCCGGCATTTTCGTGGTCTCGGCGCTGATCGGCGTGTTGTCCTCGGGCATCGAAGGCAAGCTGGATGAACTACGCAAGGGCCGCAGCCGCGTGCTGGAGCGGGAGCACACCATCATCCTCAACTGGTCGCCCTCCATCTTCGACATCATCTCCGAACTCAGCGTTGCCAATATCAGCCGGCGCCGCCCGCGCGTCGTCATCATGGCCAACAAGGACAAGGTGGAGATGGAGGACGAGATCGCGGCCAAGGTGGCGAACCTGCGCAATACGCGGGTGATCTGCCGCAGCGGCGATCCGACCGATCTCTACGACCTGGCGATCGTTTCGCCGCAGGCGTCGCGCTCGATCATCGTGCTCTCGCCGGAAGGCGACGATCCGGACAGCCAGGTGATCAAGACGGTGCTGGCGCTGGTCAACGACCCGGCACGCCGGATCGAGCCCTACCAGATCGCCGCCGAAGTGCGCGAGACCAAGAATGCCGAGATCGCCCGCGTGGTCGGCGGCAAGGAAGTGCAACTGGTGCTGGCCGACGACCTGATCGCCCGCATCGTGGTGCATTCGAGCCGGCAATCCGGGCTTTCGGCGGTCTACTCCGAGCTTTTGGATTTCGACGGCTGCGAAATCTATACCGCTGAGCAGAACGTCCTAACCGGCAACCGTTTCGGCGACGCGGTCATGGCCTACGACACCTCGACCCTGATCGGGCTTTGCGATGCCGACGGGCGGGTCGAACTCAATCCCGATATGGACACGGTGATCACGCCCGGGATGAAGGCCATCATCATTGCCGAGGACGACACCACCATCGCCATCTCGACCGACCACATCGCGATCGACCTTGCAGCAATCCTGACGCCGCAGCCGATCGTGCGGCAGCCGGAGCGCACGCTGATGCTGGGTTGGAACCGACGCGGTCCGATGATCGCGTTCGAGCTGTCGCGCTATGTGGCGCCCGGTTCGGTTTTGACCATTGCCGCCGATACCGAAGGACTGGCCGAAGCGGTCGGCGGGCTGACGATTTCCGGCGACAACCTTTTCGTCGAGTTCGGCAATATCGATACGACCAGCCGGACAGCGCTCGAAGCCCTCGACATTCCGGCCTACGACCACGTCCTGGTGCTCGGCTACAGCGACACGCTGGCGCCGCAGCCCACCGACACGCGGACGCTGGTAACGCTATTGCACTTGCGCAAGATCGCTGAGGCGGCGGGCGTGCATGTTGGCGTGGTCAGTGAAATGATCGACGTGCGCAACCGGGAACTGGCCGAAGTCACCAGGGCGGACGATTTCGTGGTCAGCAATCGGCTGGTCAGCCTGATGCTGGCGCAGGCCTCGGAGAACGCAAACCTCTCGGCGATCTTCGACGACCTGCTCGACGAGGAAGGTTCGGAAATCTACATGCGGCCGGTAACCGATTACGTCACCATCGACCGGCCGCTGAGCTTCTATACCATCGCGGAAGCGGCGCGACGGCGCGGCGAAGTCGCCATCGGCCATGTGCGCAAGCGCAACGGCGACGCGGATGCGCGCAACATGGGGGGCGTCGTGGTCAACCCCACCAAATCGCTGGCGCTGAGCTATGACGCCGGCGACAGGATCATCGTTTTGGCGCGGGATTGAGGGGGACATTGTCGCGCCTTCATGGGTGGGGCGGTTGCGGTCTCCGCAGCGGTCGTCCTTACCCACGACGTCATTCCCCCGG
>JAQGKB010000001.1 GCA_028290345.1 Hyphomicrobiales bacterium
ACGCCCTTGGCGCCATCGTCATTGGTGAACACCGGGCAGCCGGCTACTTCGGTCCAGCCGCCGTCACCTGCCAGCGCCGTCAGCCCCTTCTTGCCACTGAGCGCGTCACGAGTACCCTGCGCACGGCGCAGGATGTTGTCAGCAGCGGCATTGCCCTGAATCGTGCAGACGGTACCTCCATTCGGCTTGGCTTTCTTGATGTATTCGCCGATCTTGACGCCCATCAGGTAATTGTCGGTCCCGAGATAGGTCTTGCGCAGTGATGCATCCGAGGCTTGCAGGTCAGCATCGATCGTCATCACTGGGATGGTCGGGTTGGCGCTCTTGAGCGTCTGCGCGATCAGCGGCGCGTTCGAAGGCGAAATTGCAAGGGCAGCCGTATCGGGCTTGCTCAGCATATCGCCGACGATCTGGGCTTCACCCGCCTCGTCCGAGGTCGATGCCGGACCGGTATAGAAGCACTGGTATTCGGAGCTGGCGTTCTCGGAGTTCCACTTCTCGCAGCCCTGATGGATGGCTTCGAAGAACGGATTGTCGAGCCCCTTCACCACGATGACCAACTGCTTCTTGGCGGCCATCGCCGGGCTGGCGGCAAGCGCCAGAGTCGCCGCCGCAATCAATAGTACGGATAGTCCCTTCATTATTCCCTCCCTGAAAATGGAGAACTGCGCCTGGCGTCCGCATTATTATGCGGTTCCGACAAGTGTTTTGCGTCCTCCGTTCCGGCAGCTAATAACGACAAACACCGCCAGTCAACGAATATTGTCCTGCGAGTGGCCATTTTCGTCGAGGCTCCGTTGACGCCAGCACGGGCATTTGCGTAAGTTCCGTTGGCGTCTACCTCGGGGGGAGGAGGCACGGGTGTCTTTGTGAATACGACTTGGTCCGCATCCGGACAAAGGCGTAGTTGCAATGATGCGGCGGAGGTAACAAGACCGGTGTCTGTCCTAGAACTTACCAATATCTCCAAGCATTTTGGCGCCATCCAGGCCGTCAACGACGTATCGCTCTCGCTGGAAGCAGGAGAGGTGGTCGGCCTGATGGGCGACAACGGCGCAGGCAAGTCCACGCTGGTGAAGATGATCGCCGGCAACTTTCAGCCCAGCCATGGCACGATGCGAATGGACGGCAAGGAACTCGTGCTGCATAAGCCGGTCGACGCCCGCAGGCATGGCATCGAAATCGTCCACCAGGACCTGGCGCTCTGCAACAATTTGACCGCCGCCGCGAACGTTTTTCTCGGCCGTGAATTGCGCCGGGGCTTCGGCCCGCTGCGGATCCTCGACTACGCCGGCATGTACAAGCGCGCCGGTCAGATCTTTGCCGAACTGAAGTCGGAGACGCGCCCGCGCGACCTCATCAGGCAGATGTCCGGCGGCCAGCGCCAGGCCGTGGCGATCGCGCGCACGCGGCTGTCGGACGCCAAGATCGTGCTTATGGACGAGCCGACCGCAGCGATTTCAGTCCGGCAGGTGGCCGAGGTGCTCAACCTGATCCGACGGTTGCGCGACCAGGGCATCACCGTGGTCCTCATCAGCCACCGCATGCCCGACGTTTTCGATGTTGCCGACCGGGTAATCGTGTTGCGGCGCGGCCGCAAGGTCGCCGACAAGCGGATTGCCGACAGTTCTCCGGTAGAGGTCACCGGGCTCATCACCGGCGCGATAGAACAGGTTTAGGGGCAAATGGCAGTCACACTCGACCAGACCATAGCGCAGCGCCAGCACAACTGGCTTTCGACGCTCCTGAAGAGCCAGGCCTTCTGGGTTTTCATCGCCATCGTCGTGGCGTGCATCTTCCTCTCCTTCGCGACCAATTCGTTCGCGACTCCGAAGAATGTCTACAACATCACCCGCAATGTCACATTCACCGCCATCATCGCGCTGGGCATGACCATGGTGATCATCACCGGCGGCATCGATCTGTCGGTGGGGTCCGTGCTTTGCCTTTGCAGCATGATGCTGGCGGTCACGATGCATGCCGGCTGGAGCATCGAGGCCGGCATCGCTGCCGCCATCCTTACGGCGCTGGTCATCGGGGCGTTCAATGGCGTGCTGATCGCGTATCTAGGCTTTCCACCCTTCGTGGTGACGCTCGGCATGCTGTCGATCGCGCGCAGCCTTGCGATGGTCGCGTCCAACAACACGGTGGTTTTCCAGTTTGGGCCCGATCACGACAAGCTGCTGGCGCTGGGCGGCGGCGCTTGGGTTTTCGGCATCGCAAATCCGGTGATCTACACTTTGTTACTCGCGCTACTGACCGGCTTTATCCTCCGTTGGACGAAATTCGGCCGCCATCTCTATGCCATCGGCGGCAACGAGCATGCCGCCACCTTGACCGGCGTACCCGTGCGCATGATCAAGGTTGCGGTCTATATGATCTCGGCCCTATCTGCCGGCATCGCAGGCATCGTCGAAACCGGCTGGCTGGGTGCGGTTACCACCAATATCGGCGCCGGGATGGAGTTGCAGGTCATTGCCGCGGCGGTTATCGGGGGCGCCAGCCTTGTCGGCGGCGTCGGCACGGCGTTCGGCGCAATCGTTGGCGCAGCCCTCATCGAAGTCATCCGCAACAGCCTGGGCCTGCTTGGCATCAACGCCTTCTGGCAGGGCACCTTCATCGGCAGTTGCATTATCATTGCGGTCGCCTTCGAGCGAGTCCGCCAGTTGCGGTCGACCGATTAGGGGCAGGACTCATTGACCGAGCCCAAAGATAACGGCTGCCGCGATGCAGATAGTGCCGAAGAATGTGTGCAGCGATCGTAACGCATTGAGATAACGCTGCCAGTCTTCTATTACCTTTGCGAACATATTCTCCGCCTTGGCGCTGTCGATTCAAAGTCTTGCAGTATGTTGCGGGCAACCGACAGCTTTCCAACCCCGCAGCCATGATTTTGGCCAAGGAGGAGCCTCACGATGACCATCACTATTACCGCCTTTGAATGGTCACCCGATGGCGGCAAGGGACTAGCGTGTGATACGCGCGTTCGCTGGGCGCTGGAAGAAGTTGGCCAACCTTACGAGGTTCGCCTTGTTTCGTTCCGTGCGATGAAGGAACCCGCGCATCTGGCGCTTCATCCCTTCGGCCAGATTCCGACCTACGAAGAAGGCGATCTCGCCCTGTTCGAGACAGGGTCAATCGTCTTGCATATCGCCGAACGTCATGCGGGCCTGCTGCCGGACGATGCCAACGGGCGGGCGCGCGCGATCACATGGATGTTCGCCGCGCTCAGCACGGTGGAGCCGCCGATCCTTGAACACGCAACCGCGAGGCTCCTGGAGGGCGATAAGTCCTGGAGTAAGGAACGCCTGCCTCTGGTCCAGGATCGCGTCCGCGATCGGTTGAAGCAACTTTCCTCTCGCCTTGGCGATGCCGACTGGCTCGATGGTCCGTTCAGTGCGGGCGACCTGATGATGGTGTCGGTGCTGCTCAGGCTGAGATCATCGGGCATTCTGGATGAATTTCCGAAGCTTGCCGCCTATGTCGCCCGTGGCGAAGCGCGCCCCGCCTACAAACGGGCTTTCGACGCCCAATTGGTTCTTTACAGCGGCAAGCCTCCGACCGGCTGATTGAGGTCCGTCCTGGCCACGAAGTCGTCATCCGAATTTTTCGTTCAGTTTCTAGGTCGTGACCCCGGGAACTCGCTAGCGGGAATAGGTCCCGATCAACTCGGCTTGCCCGAGTAGATGGCCTTCCGCCGCGAGCCAAACCTCGCGCGCCGTCACCGGCCGTTGTGGCGCCAGGCTTTCGACATTCACTGCCGCCAGCCTGAAATGGTAGTGATGTATCCCGTGATCCTTCGGCGGCGCTGGACCGCCGTATCCAGGTTCGCCGAAATCGTTGATGGCAGTGCCATAGCCACCATAGCGCTCACTCGCGTCCATCCCCTCCGGCAATTGCCGTTGCTCGGCCTTGATATTGAAAATGCCCCAATGGCGGAAAGTGCCGTTCGGGGCATCAGGGTCCTCGACGATCAGTGCAAATCCCTTGGTTCCGGCCGGTGGATCACTCCATTCGAGCGGCGGCGAGAGGTTCTGGCCGTCGGCGGTGTATTTGAGGGGTATGGGTTGGCCAGCCGCAAACGCTGAACTCTTGAGTTCGAATGCCATTGCCATCCACCCTCCTTGTCAGGCGGCCGGGTTCATCCCTCGGGGTGGTCCGCTGTCCGGCCACAGGTCCTTTACCTCGCTGGGCATTGCGTCCTTGATGTTTTCCACCTGCCCAGGATCAACGAAGTGGTTGAGCACCTGAAACACCGCCTCGGCGGCTTCGGCTGGCGGCACCGGCTCGATATCACGCAGCCCGGCCACGATCAGTACGAGGAATTCCTCCGCTGTCCGCCATTTCTTGGGCTCTTGGCTGGGCTGCCATTGGTCGTAGTAGGCGCCACGAATAATTAGCGGCAATTGGGCTCCCAGATGCGCAGCGAGACCGAGCGGCACCCTGTCCCGCACAATGCGCAGAACCGTCCCCAGCACGTGCCACGCCACATGCCGGTCGGTCCCAAGTTGTCCCATGATTTCCGACAGCCACGTATTGGTGATCTGCAGGCTCTTGTCGAAAACCTCGAGGCCGGTTGCACTCATGATCGTGCTCCTCGCTCGTTAGGCGTGATGTTCGGCGACCGCTTGCACCACCTCGCCCGCCAGTTCCCGATTCCCCACCGAGGCGATGTCGCCAAGCGACAGCATTCCGATCATGCGCTTGTTCTCGTCGATGACCGGCAGGCGGCGTACCTTGTTGGCTTCCATCAGGCGCACCGCGTCATCCACGTCCTCATCCGCGCGACAATATAGAATGGGACCCGACATCACATCGCGCGCGGTCAAGGTCGACAGGTCGGCCCCATCTGCAACGCCTTTGCAGATGATGTCGCGATCGGTCACCATTCCCACCAGCCGGTCATTCTCCCCGATCGGGATCGAGCCGATGTCTTCGTCGCGCATGTCGCGCGCCAGCGCCTGGACGCTGGTGGTCGGTTCGACCCACGTAACACCTTTGTGCATTGCATCTCTGACCTTCATTTTCGCCTCCTCCACGGCTGGCTGGGCGGGCCGATAGCCCAAAAATGACGGCGGTAGGGAAGAGCATGCGCCCGTTCCCTGCCGCCTCGCGGTTGGGCTCATCCAATGATGAAACCGCACCGTCCTTCAAAACGATCACTCGACGCGTTGGTTCCCCCTGCCATGTCCAAAATTGCAGGCTTTTGCGGCCTCGTTTCGGCCCGTTTTGCGCAACAAAAGCTGGCCGCATCGCGTTCCAACTGGCCCTCTGTCCCGACAGGAGCAGGGTGCTATTTAGCACGTGAGGTAGTGACTTGGACGACGACCACCCGGATGATTTGAAAGCCCAGCAAGCAGCACAGGAGTTCAGGGCCGCAGTGCGCGAAACTGCCTATTTCCTCTGGAAGCAGGACGGTTCCCCGCCCGGTCGCGATGCGGAGTACTGGCGCCTAGCGCGGGAAAAACACCTCCGCCAGCTTGCTTTCGACCGCTGGCTGCAAGAGGGCAGCCCTGCCGGGCGTGCTGACGCCAACTGGTTCGATGTCAGCAAAGAGGTCGACGAGGAATGAGACGCGACCGTCAGTAACGTTGCGGCCTGGATAAATACTCCTGTCCATCGGCGGATACGCTGGGCGTCTGTGCGACGAAGGCCATGTGTCGGGACGAAGGGAACAAACCTTTGTCTACTGCATTTATTACCGTGGTGAATAAATCTGCTTTGCCGATTGCGCCAATCTGCATCGGCACACAATAATGGAGAGTTGAAATGAATAAAATTACAGCCTCTGTCATGGCTATTGCGCTTGCTGCTGCTTCCGTCCCGACGGTCGTCTTGGCGCAGAACGCGGCGACAAGCCCTAATTTCGCGACGACCGATTCAGACAAGAGCGGTGAAGTGTCCTATGCCGAGATGGTCACCGCCTACCCGAAGATCACCGAGGACCAATTCAAACAGGCCGATGGCGACAACAGCGGCGGCCTCAATGAAAAGGAATTCATGATCATCGCCGCCGCCACGGATTCGCTGTCAAAGGACACGCCGGCAGCCCCCGCCACTACGCAGCCGAAGTAGTCATTGCTACTCGGTGATTGCGCCGGAGTGACCTGTTCTCCTCGGAGACAAGGTGCTCCGGTTCTTATTTGCTGCCGGCCGAACTGCCGGCCTTCTTAGCTACCGTCGCCTTCTTTTTGGGGGCGCTCGCTTTCAACAATTTCGCAGCCGCCTTGGCCTTGGCGTCCTCGGCTTCCTTGGCAAGCCGCAGGGCGCGCAGACGCACCGTCTTTGCGGCTGTCGCAGCCTGCTCATCGCGATATTCCTGCATGGCCTTCTGGCCTTCTTGAGCTTTCAACCGCTCCGCTTCAAGACGTGCGGCGCGCTTCTCGTCGGCTGTAGGATCGGCCATTTTTGCTCTTTCTTCGGATGGATGGGGCTGAAGTACGCTCCAGGAAGTCACCCATGCTGTGCGAAAGCGGCAGCGGGCCGCTCGGCGATTTCTCGGCATCTTAGCATGCCGGGTCTAAAAATGAGAGTAGGTGCCCAAAAGAAGGGCACCAAGACGATCCGCGTGGCGGAGACGCCAAGACCTCACTCCGCTGCGGGTCTGGCCTCGGGTATCGGCTCGGCAAGGTTCGGATCGCCCGGTGCGGTCTCGTGCCCAATCTCCGGGATCGCCACAACCCGCTGTCCGCGGAAATCGGTGCGAACGATCAATAGTCCACGTTCCTCGAAATAACTTAGCAGACGCCGCGCCCGGCTGACCGAATGGGTCCCGTAGGCGCGCGCGAGGGCGGCATCCGATGGGCAGGGTGCGCCGGCGATCGCGGCCTGTGCAACAAGCAGAAACACACCCTGGATATCGTCGCTGAGGCTTGCCGAGAGGTTTAGGACCCGCTGCCAGGTTTCACCCGCCGCTGAGGCAGCGTCGACGCCGGCCCGCGCCATCGCGAACTTTTGCCGAAAGGCGGAGAGGCCAAGTAATTCGCCCGGAACCCGGCGAATGCGGCACCTCACCGAGAAGTCCTGGTACAGCACCGCGACCGAGCGAAACGATGCATCCGGATCGTCGAGAATTTCGCGCAACACCATATCGATGAGCGCATTGCGTTCGGCTTCCACGATGTCGGGGAAGAGCGGCTCGGCCGGCGGCTCAGGCTTGGGTTTTGGCGCACTCAACTGCGCAATGATGTCGACCGTCGGGATCGGCGCGGGCGGTGGCGGCCGCCGCACGACAAGTTTTTGCTCGCTCGGGCTCGGGGTAAAGATCAAATCGCGCGCGTCATCGTGGGCCTCGGGCAGGGGCGTCAATTTTGGGCTGGTCGAACGGGCCGAGGTCTCGACCGTGCCGATCGTCACCGGGAGCGGCCGGCGCGACAGGGCCGGGCCGAGGGCAACGAAGTCACCACGCTTCAGATCGCGGAACTGCTCGGCCTGGCGGCGTTCCATGCCCAGAAGATCCGCGGCGCGCGCCATGTCGATATCGAGGAAGGTGCGACCCATGAGGAAATTGGAGGCCTCGGCGGCGACGTTCTTGGCGAGCTTCGCCAAGCGCTGGGTTGCGATCACGCCGGCAAGGCCGCGCTTTCGCCCGCGGCACATCAGATTGGTCATCGCGCCGAGCGAGGTCTTTCGCGCTTCGTCGGAGACTTCACCGGCAACGGCAGGCGCGAAAAGCTGTGCCTCGTCCACCACCACCAGCACTGGATACCAATAGTCCCGGTCGGCATCGAACATGCCGCCGAGAAACGCGGCTGCGGCGCGCATCTGTTGCTCGACATCGAGCCCTTCGAGATCGAGCACGACGGAGACACGGTGCTGCCGGATGCGACCGGCAATTGCGGTCAATTCCGCCTCGGTGCGAGCCGCATCGACCACCACATGGCCAAACTTGTCGGCGAGCGTGACGAAATCGCCTTCCGGATCGATCACGCATTGCTGCACCATCGGGGCGCTCTTCTCCAGCAGCCGGCGCAACAGGTGGGATTTCCCTGATCCTGAATTGCCCTGCACCAATAGGCGCGTGGCGAGGAGCTCCTCGAGATCGAGCATGGCTGTCGCCCCTCCGGACGTTGCTCCCATCTCGATGCCGACCTTCATGCGTATCCTCGATTCGTATCGGCCCGCTTGGCGGGACCATCATGGGTCTCCCTTAGCACCCCTTCGCAGCCCATGCGCTAGTCGAGTGAGACAACTCACAACTCGGAACCGGCCGATGAGGCGGTCCGGCGCGCCATTTGGGGGCTATGAAGATGCCAATTGTGATGGAATAGTAACTCTGGGGCACCTTGGCGGAACAGCCGGGCCCGCTTTGGGAGGAATCAATGTCGGAGAAGTCTTATCCGGAGGCCGACTTCGTTGGCGCTCTGTCTGTTGCAATGATCGTGGTCCTGATCATCGTTCCGTTGTTCGTGTTCTTTGCCGCAGCAACCCACGGCTGAAGGCCGGCTTTAACAAAGCGGCGTGAACTTGCATTGCAGCGCTCCCGCGTGGGGCTTAGTCTCGTTGGCCTCATAAGGAGATGTGACATGCGTCTGCTTGTTTCGCTCGCCTTTGCCCTCGTCTGCTGCACCGTGCCAGCCTTTGCGGCGAACGTCACGGTCAGCATTCAAAACATGAAGTTTGCGCCAGCGTCCATCAGTGTCGCCACGGGCGATACGGTGGTGTTCGTCAACCGTGACAGCGTCGCGCATACGGCAACGGCGCAGAACGGCACCTTCAATACCGGCGAAATTGCACCGGGCCGCAAAGCTTCAGTCAAGATCGCCAAGGCCGGCAGCATTGCCTTTTTTTGTCAGGTCCATCCGCCCATGCGGGGCACCGTCAGGGCCAAATAGGGCCGGGCCGCCACTTTCGGTGGAAATTCTTCTATAACCTTCCCAACGATTAGGACCGTCGCAATAGTTTTGCGCATTGCGGCGCAATGAAACATGCAACAGATTGCGCGTGCACTCGGATGTGCTTCGAGGTGGAGGTCGGTAGAATGAAACGGAACATTGGTGGTTTGGGGCTGAACCTTTCGGCGGTGGTGCTGGCCGGTCTGATCACATCGGTGATGCCGGTGGCAGATGCCTTGGCCGGATCCGGCAGCAAGGTGATGCAGGTGGCCGCCCCGGACAGCACTGCCGGAGCGCCCAAGACCAGCGGCGTGGCGACGGCAAAGCCGGCGGCTGCCGCCTCAGTGAAGGTGACGATTCCAACCATCGAATCGGCAGGTTCCAGCATTGATGAGGCCGGGCTGCGCGCCATCTTCTCCGGCGACCTCGCTAGCCACGCCGGGCAATTGGCGCATCTGAGCGCCAGCAGCATCCATATTCCGGAACTGCGCGTGAGCTACGACGTACCCGTGAGCGAGGGTGAACCCAAAAAGGGCGAACTCGTCTACAAGGACATCCAGATCGACAACGTCAAGGACGGCGTCGCGGCCAAGGCTTCGATGGGCGGCGCCGAAGCAACGGGTACCGATGGCACCTCGTTCAAGCTCGGCAACGTCTCGGCCAATTCCTTCGATATTGGCGGGTTGCTCGGATTCTACGGCTTGGTCCAGGGTACGGCCGATACTGCTCCCAAGACTGTCTACAAGAATTTCGCCGCCGATGGTGCTTCGCTGGGCGGCCCGGATTTCAGCTGCACGATCGGCAAGATCAGTGTGGCCGAATTGAAGGCGCGGCCTCTGAAAGTCTCCTTCGGCGACTTCATCACCCTGCTGCAGCAGATGGACACACAGAAAGACCACCCGGCGCCGGAGACGATCAGCAAGTTCGTCAGCTTCTACATCGATTTCCTGCGCGCGGTCGAAATCTCGCCCGTCGCCTTTGCCGGTTTTGATTGCTCCGGCAAGTCCGAGGATGGCAAGCCGGTGGCGGTCAGCCTCGGCGCGACCACGATGGGCACTTTCGGCCACGGCCGCTATCCTGAAATCAATGCCCAGGACGTCAAGATCGGCATGGAACAGGACGGCAAGGTCAGCATCGGCAGTATCCTGCTGAAGGGTTTCGACTATTCCGCCCCGATTGCAGTCATGGAAAAGGCTACCGGTCAGCTCGATGATGCGTGGTTCCAGGCCAATGCGCGCCTGCTGATCCCGTCTTTCGAGGGCGTCGCTTTCTCCGATTTCAACATGGACGTTGCCGATTCGGACCACCCGGGTCAGCGGATCAAGGCTGCGGTCGGCAATTTCGATCTTAGCCTGGGCAGCTACATCAATGGCGTTCCCAGCAATATCTCGACCTCCGCTTCGCACCTGATCGTCGACCTGCCTACCGACGAGACCGACGACTCACTGAAGCAACTGCACGCAATGGGCATCCAGAAGATCGACGCCGGCTATGATTTCGCCGCCAAC
>JAQGKB010000005.1 GCA_028290345.1 Hyphomicrobiales bacterium
AGCCGGCCGACCAGATCCGTAGCCGCGGCTTGCCGTCCGGCCCGATGCGCGGACGCTGCGCCATCAAGTTGCCGACATAGGTTTCCAGGTGCTCGAAATGATGGTCCTCGCGGTAGAACCGCGTGAGGTTGGTAGTCAGCGCATTGACGAAATTCTGATCGTCCTGCCCGCTCGGGCTCTTTTCCAGGAAATCGAGGTAGGCGTCGAACGAGGGCAGCCCCAGGCCGCGCACGATCTTGCTCAGCCGCGAGATCACCAGCGTACGCTTGGCATCGCTCAGCGACAAACCCGCGATGCGATATACCCTCTCCTTGATGCGACCGAATTCACGGTCGCTGAGGGTCATTTCGACCAAATCCATAACTACGCGCCCCCAGGCTTGGACGGCAGATCACACGGGTCGTTTTGTCCGCGCTGGCAACAACAGGGCGCGCTTCGCCTCCTCATCGACCGCGCTGACCTGGACACCGATCTGCCCAAGGGCACCATCGCCCTCGTCCAATGCACCGGCGATCATGTCGCTTTCATTACTTAGATTGCGTAAATGCGCTTCAAGTCCGGCAAGTATTTTCGATAAGCCGTCGGCTTCGCTCACTCCGATGCCGGACTGGGCGAGGCTTTGACCAACCAGCGCCCGGATGTCCTTGGCGGTACGCGAAGTGGCTTGCGCCAGAGTTCGCACCTCCTCGGCGACAACAGCGAAGCCGGCCCCGGTTTCCCCCGCCCGCGCCGCCTCGACCGCCGCATTGAGCGCCAGCAGATTAGTGCGAAAGCTCACATCCTCGATGGCGGCGACCATCCTGTCGATTTCGGCGGTGGCGGAGTCGATGCCGCCGACCACCAGGTGCGCCCGCTTGGCGGCAGTCGCAGCCGTGCTGGCCATCGCCTTGGCCTCGCGCTCGAGCTGGCGGGCCTTTTCCGCGCTGCTGCGCCCGGTGGCGACTGCCTTGCTGGCGGCGGCGAAGCCCGCCTGCGTGGCGCTGGCCAGTTCACCCATCCGCGTCGCCGCGGCGCGATAGCCATCGATCGCCCGCGCGATGGCGCCGAGCTTGCCCTCGAGCAGTTCGCGCACTGCCGCTTCCTCGTCGCGTTCGGCGATCAGGGTGCCGAACGCCTCATTGAGCCCGCGCAATTGCGGGCCGAGACCGGAATTGCTCTCGATGATGGCGTTATCGATCCCCCCGCCGGCGCAAAGCTGGTCGATACCCTGGGCGGCGGCGTCGAAGAGTTCGAGGCTATGGTTGAAGGCCCGCAGCACCGCCGAATTCTGCGTCGCCTTGTTGTCGAAACGGAAGCCCGTCTGCCCGCCCGCGATCGCCCCGGTGAAGGCCTCGAGCAGATCGTCGCCGACAAAGTGGCCGGCCGGCACCAGTTCGAGCAGCAGGCGCGCCTGCCCTACCATCCGGCGCTGCAGTACGAAGCGCCGGCCCGCCAGCAGCATCGGCTGGGCCTCGGCGCCGGCGAGCATGTTGTGTCCGAACAGGTTTTCGACCGCCTGCCCTTCGGCAATGCGCGGATCGAGCGCCGCAAGCCCCTGGGTGACGCCGAGGATTTCGCCGCCGGTCGTGGCGATCAGCGCCGGCCGCTCCAGTAGCGCGAACGCCAGCTTGAACTGATTGGTGCGCTCCAGCCTTTGCGCCAGCGCGCTGACGATGGCTTCGATGCTTCTGCTTTCGCCGGTTTTGACCCCGACCGCCTGTGCGAGCAGCGCCAGCCGCTCGTCGGCATCGCGGTCACCCTTCCGCGCCAGCCAGAACGTCACCGCCGTCGCGACACAGGCCGAAAGCGCGGCGAGCCCAAGCGTGACGCTGCCGCTGCCGAGCAGCGCGCAGGCGCAGCCGGCCGCCGCCAGCGCCGCTAGCCAGACGGCGCTTACCACCAACGCCAACCGCGTCCGGCGCATTATCGAAATGTCCTCGAAACCATCACGGATCGGCCCAGCTTTGCGCCAGACTAGTGCCCGAATGGTTAATCAACTCTCTACGCAGGCTGGGCCCGGTAAGATATCGATAACCAACTGCGGCCGGCTAGAACAACTCGATGTCGTCGACGGGCGCCACAGTGGTGCGGCGGCTGACCAGCGCGATTTCTTCATTGGCCACGGACGCGCCCTCGGTATTGCCGAGACGGCGCACGAAGGCCCGGCCAGATCCGGGCTTGAACAGCACCCGGCGGGCATAGGTGCCGCCGACGTCCTCGCCCGCCAGCGCATAGCCTTCATTGGCGAGGAAATCGCGCACGAACGCGATGTTCTTGGCGCCGATATCCTGCAGCATGCTGGTGACGAGGCCGCCGCCGAATACCTTGATTTCCAGGTTGGTCTTGCTGCGCGTACCGCGCGACAACACCATATTGAGCAATTGTTCCATGGCGAACGCGCCATAGCGCGCCGACGCGCCGTATTTGCCGAGCGCCGAGCCCGACTGCTCGGCCAGGAGGAAGTGATTCATGCCGCCTACCCCGGCCACCCGGTCATACACGCAGGCGCTGATGCACGAGCCCAGGACGGTCGAATAGGTGAGGTCCGGATCGGCCGAAACATGGCAATCGCCCTGATGCACCATCGTGACCACGCCGCGATTGAATTCTGTCGGCAACGAATGAGCTAACGGCATGAACAATAACCCGAAACAACCTCACTGGTGATCCTATGGGGTTATTCGTTAGCGAAGCGCTAACCACAGGCCCAAGGCTTTGCCCAACGTGAATTTTCGGCAAGGAGAGCTTTAGAAATGCCGCTATACGGTAACCTCGGAATTCGAGGAATTACTGTTATGTCTCTGCAGAAGCTCGCGCGCGAACTGGATGAAACCGCCCGCCAGACCGCCTCCATGGTCGAGGGCATCGTCGCTGCGCTGGGCGTGCTTTCCGACAAATCCCTCCCCTTTGACTCGGCCAAGACCGAGGCCACCAGCCAGATCGTGCTGGCACTGCAGGGGCAGGACCGCATCCAGCAGCGCTGCCACAACATGGCCCTCGCCGTCCGCCAATTCGCCCTGCTGCCGCCCAACGCACCGGACGCCATCTACGACGAGATCTGGTCCACCCTGGTCCTCGACGAACTCCGCGTCCCCTCCCTCTCCGGCGTCGCCGTCCGCCCCAGCCACGGCGACGTGGAACTGTTCTAGGGGCTTGCGGTCAGGGCCTGCGCCACCGTTCGTCACCTTCCCCACCGCTCGTCACTTCCCCCCGCATTCGTCACTCTCCCCCGCTCGTCACTCTCCCCCGCATTCGTCACCCTTCCCCCATCGGTCGTCACCCTCGGGCTCGACCCGAGGGCCCAGACTGCATACGGTGGCGATTGCCACAAGCCTGGGTCCTCGCGTCAAGCGCGAGGATGACGAATGATGGGGGGACGACCGAGCATCTCGCTAGTCCACGGCCAGAGCCGCACACCCCCACCCCTGACCCCTCCCCGCAAGGGGGAGGGAGACGCAACCATCTCGCCAGCGCGCGCCGCCCCCAAACACAAAAAGGGCGCCACACCGGGCGCCCTTTTGCTCAATTTCAAAAAACCCTTACGCGTCGGCTTTGGCGCCGGAGACGACGGCGTGGAGGTCGATCAGGCCGACCATGCGGCTGTCGTGGGTGACGATGCCGTTCAGCAGTTCGGTATCGACCGAGTTGCCTTCCGGTACGTTGTGGATGTCGTCCTTGGAGACAGTGAGGATGTCGCTCACCGCATCGACGAGGATGCCGACCCATTTGTCGCCGACCGACAGCACCACCACCACGTGGTTCTTGGTGGGCGAGGTCTGGCCATCGCCGAAGCGGGCGCGCAGATCGAAGATCGGCACGATCGTGCCGCGTAGGTTGATTACCCCGCGCACGAATTCGCGGGTGTTGGGCAGGGGCGTAGCCCCGTTCCAGGCCCGGATTTCCCGCACTGTGGTGATCTCAACCCCATAAGTCTGCTCGCCGATCGAAAAGGCGATGAGCTGCAGGCTGTTCTGCGCAATCGCTGCCGTGCGATCCGCCGCGTCGTCTCTGAAACCAAGCGCTTCCATGTTTCCTGTGGCCTTTCTCCCGCCTTTGTGAGGCAGCGTTCCTAATACGGTGCGGCTTACGCCGCATTCCTGTGTTCAAGATGCATCGATTTGAGGCCCTGCACGTCCACGATCAGCGCCACGTTCCCGTCGCCGAGAATGGTGCCACCGGCAATGCCTTCGATACGCTCGAAATTCTCTTCCAGACTTTTGATCACGACCTGCTGCTGGCCGATGATGTCATCGACGATCAGCGCCACCTTGACCGAGCCTTCGGCCTCGCACAGCACCACGAAGCGGTTGTTCTCGTGGGCGTCGCTCGGCAGTTCGAAGCGGATGGCGAGGTCGATCACCTGCACGTATTCGCCGCGCACCTGCAGCACCTTGGCCCCCGAAGGCGCCCGGCCGAAATCGGCGCGGCTGCACTGGATGGTCTCGACGATCGAGGAGAGCGGGATGACGTAGGGCGACGTGGCGACCTTGACCAGCATGACGTCGAGCACCGCCAGCGTCAGCGGCAGGCGCAGGGTCATGCGGGTGCCGCGGCCGGTCCAGGAGCGGACATGCACCGAGCCGCCGATCTTCTTGATGTTGGACAACACCACGTCCATGCCGACGCCGCGCCCCGAGATATCGGAGACGGCGTCCGCCGTCGAAAATCCCGGAGCGAAGATCAACTGGTCGATCTGCTCGTCGGTAAGCTGGGCCTCGGGCGCAATCACGCCGCGGTCACGCGCCACCTGCAGCACTTTTTCGCGATTGATGCCGGCGCCATCGTCCTCGACGATGATCAGGATGTTGCCACCTGCCTGCTCGGCCGACAGCCGGATCACCCCGGTATCGGGCTTGCCGTTGGCGATACGCTTTTCCGGGCTTTCGATGCCGTGGTCCGCAGAGTTGCGGATCATGTGGGTCAGCGGATCGGACAGCTGTTCGATCACGGTCTTGTCGATTTCGGTATTTTCGCCGATGGTTTCGAGACGGATCTTCTTGCCGGTCTTCTGCGCCAGTTCGCGCGCCAGCCGCGGCATGCGGGAGAACACGGATTTGACCGGCTGGGCGCGGATGGCCATCACCGAATCCTGCAGCCCGCGCGTGGTCTGCGCCAGAACTTCAAGGCCACGGACCAGTTCCTGGTAGCGGGCGCGCAGCGTCTCATCCATCTGCTGGGTCAGCATCGACTGGGTGATGACGAGTTCGCCCACCATGTTGACCACGCGATCGACCTTGTCGAGATCGACGCGGATCGATTGCACGCCGTTGCGCCGCTCCGTCTCGGCCTCGGGATGGGCGGCAGTGGGTTCGGGCGCCGGCGTGGCGCGCAGCGTCATCGGCTCGGTCCGGATCACCGGTTCGGGGCGCGGCGTTGGCGCGATGCTGGCGGCAAGATCGCCAAAGCTCGGGAACGCCACCTCTTCGGCGGCTTCCGCCACCGGCGCCGCCTCAGCGGCCTCGAGTGCTTCGGCCCCGAGATAAACCACGGAGAGATCGCAATTGCCTTCGACGAACTCGAAGACTTCCAGGATCTTGGCTTCGATCGTCGCCGGGGCGACGAGGCTGATTTCCCAGGAGCAATAGACTCCGTGCGGCTCGAAATCGCCGAGCGGGGGCACGTCGGAAAGAACCGCGCGCAGCGTCAGTTCGCCCAGCGTCGCCAGTTCCCTGAACAACAGCAGCGGATCATTGGCCCGCGCGTAAAGTTCGCTGTGCGGGGCGAAATGGATTTCCCATTGCCCGGTGGCACCGGCGAGCGGCGGGGCTTCAAAACTGTCGCTCTCGGCAGGTGCGTCGCCGCCGAGATTGACCATCACCGGCACGAACTCGATATCGAAATCGTCGATCGGCGCGCCGCCGTCATCGTCGCCGCTGCACAGGGCATCGAAGCGCTGCTTTTCTTCCTGCCCGTAGTCGGAGGCCAAGGCCTGCCCCTCGCGCGCCGCCGCCACGAAATCGGCAACGATATCGTTGGCGCGGACGCAGAGCTTGCTGACCTCGTCGGAGAGGTCGATCCGGCCGTCGCGGACGTGATCGAGCAGGGTTTCGTAGGCGTGGGCAAAGCCCACCAGCGCCGAGAACCCGAAGGCGCCGGCACCACCCTTGATCGAGTGGATGGCGCGGAACACGGCGTTGAGCCGGTCCGGGGTGCGCTCGCCATCGGAGATGGCGGCAAACTGCTCTTCCAGCTCGGTCAGAAGCTCGGAGCATTCGTCAAAGTATGTGGCTTTGAAGTCGTCGAGATCGCTCATCGGAGGCGCGCCCAATATTTTAGAGGTCAGTGAACGACGCGGTGAATAACGCTGATCAGCTTTTCCGGATCGAAGGGTTTGACGATCCAGCCCGTACCGCCGGCGGCGCGGCCTTGATCGCGCTTGTCCTGGCTGGTCTCGGTCGTAAGGATCAGTATCGGCAGGCTGTTGTGATTGCCGCCGGCACGCACATGCTTGATGAACTCGATGCCATCCATCACCGGCATGTTGATGTCGGTAATCACCACATCAACCTGCTGGGTCTTTAGCACATCCAGGCCCTTCTGGCCGTCTTCGGCCTGCAGCACTTCGAAGCCTGCATTGGAAAGTGTGTGGTGCAACATCGCCAGGATCGTCCGGCTATCGTCGACAGTCAGAACACGCATCGGAACATTATCCTTTCATCAAAGCCGCAAAGCTCTCGCCAAGACCCAGGCGGTCGATGGCCTGGAGCATGGGGTTGCTGGCTTCGGCAATATCAAAAGCAAAATCATTGCGGCGGGCGGTTTCGGCGGCGCTCACCAGCAGGAAGAGCCCGTTGGTTGAAATACGCTCGACCGCGCCGGCGGAAACCGTAATCGGTCCGCTTTCCAATGCCGCGATGAGGCTGTCCCGCACGCTCTCCAGCGCATCAAGATC
>JAQGKB010000020.1 GCA_028290345.1 Hyphomicrobiales bacterium
AGTGATCGATGGAGGGGCGCTCAGCCTCTTTGCCGGAGAGAAAATCGACCCGCTTCAGTTGCAGGGCGCGCTGATACGGATTCGCGGATGGGTGGACGACCGGGATGGTCCACGCATTCTGGTTACGCATCCCGAGCAGATCGAGGTATTGGCGACACGATGACTTCATTGCAGCGGTTCAAAGCAGGATTGCGGAGCGCATTGTTCCTCGTAGCGCTCGTTCCGATGAGCGGTTGCGTGGGGTTCGGGTCGGACGTCTCGGTGACGCAGACCGGAGCTAATCCCGCGCCGCTAGTGCCCGATAGCAGCGACCCGGATGCCGCAATTGGCTTGCGCGAAAACCCGCGCATTATTGCATCCTATGGCGGGCTCTATAGCGATCGTCCCGCCGAAGTGATGATTGCCGGCATCGTGGGGCGCTTGATGGAAGCCGCCAATCAGCCCAACGAAAAATATACCGTCACCATCCTCGACACCGCGGATGTGAATGCCTTCGCCCTGCCTGGCGGCTACATCTACGTGACCCGCGGCATCCTGGCGCTGGCGAATGACAGCAGCGAGATCGCAGCGGTGCTTGCGCACGAGATGGCGCACGTCATTCTCAAGCACGCCCGGGCGCGCGCCAACCGGGTCCGGACCAACGAGATCGTCGACAAGGTGGTGAGCGGGATTTTCGGGGCAGACCCGAATTCGGGCGCCATCGCCCAGCGCACCAAGCTTTCCTTTGCCGCCTTCAGCCAGGCGCAGGAACTGGCGGCGGACAAGGAAGGGATCGCCATTTCCGGCAAGGCCGGGTTCGATCCGTTTGCGGCAGCGCGGTTCCTCGGCACGATGGGGCGGTTCCAGAAATATTCGGCGGGCGACGCATCGCAGGCTGATGACTTCCTGTCCTCGCACCCCTCGACGCCCGACCGGATCCAGAAGGCCATCGAGACCGCTCGCGGCTCGTTCGGCGCGCCGGGGATCGGCGAGCAGAACCGCGACGGCTACATGGCCGGCATCGAAGGCATGACCTTTGGATCGAGCCCGGCGCAGGGCTCGATCATCGGACAGCGCTACGTCCAGCCGATGCTGAAGCTGACCTTCACCGTCCCCGAAGGCTACAAGCTGCAAAATGCCTCCGGCGCGGTGGTGGGCGTGGCGGGCGACGGGGAAGCGGTGCGCTTCGACAGCGCCGAAGTGCCGCCGAGCATGGCGTTGACCGACTACCTCAAATCGGGCTGGATCGCCGGCCTCGAGCCCGGAACGGTGACCAGCCAGACTGTCAACGGCATCGAGACGGCAACGGGCGTGGCGATCACCGACCAATGGTCGTTCCGGGTCTCGGTAATGCGTGTGGACGACCAGGTATATCGCTTCATCTTTGCCGCCAAGAGCGACAGCGCCCGTTTTGCCAAAGGCGCCGAGGCGACGCTGAAGAGTTTCAGGCGCGCCGACAACCGTGACTTCGGCCAGATTCGCAAGGTGACGATCCGGTTGGTAACGGCGCGCACGGGCGACAATGCCGACACCCTGGCACGGCAAATGGCGAGCTTCACCAAGGGAACGGAACTTTTCTACGTGCTCAACAACCTGTTGCCCGGCGATCCGGTTACGGTCGGGGCGAAGTACAAGGTCATCTCGGTGCAGTAGTCGGGGCCGCGCCCAGCTGCGACAAAATGCCTCAAGCGGCATCAAAACAAAAAGGGCCGGCGCGAGCCAGCCCTTTTGTCGGCAAATAGGAGCGGCGGTTAGGCTGCTGCTTCCTCGTCGGCGCCATCGATTTCGCCGGCATCGGTCTTGGGGCCGCGGCGCGGGCTCTTTGCCAGGTTCTTCTCGATGAGCTGGATAGCCTCGGTCAGAGTCAGCCGGTTCACAGCGCCGATTTCACGCGACATGCGATCCATCGCCTGCTCGAAAAGTTGGCGTTCCGAATAGGACTGCTCCGGCTGATCGTCCGAGCGATAGAGATCACGCACGACTTCCGAAATCGAGATCAAATCGCCCGAATTGATCTTGGCCTCGTATTCCTGAGCGCGACGGCTCCACATCGTGCGCTTGACGCGGGCGCGACCGGTGACGGTATCGAGCGCTTTGCCCACCAATTCTTCCTCGGCCAGCTTGCGCATGCCGACGGATTTGATCTTGGCGACAGGAACGCGCAGCGTCAGCTTGTCCTGTTCGAATGAAATGACGAAAAGCTCGAGACTCAGGCCCGCAACTTCCTGCTCTTCAATCGACACGATCTGGCCGACACCATGTGCCGGATAGACGACAAATTCGCCGGTCTTGAATCCGAGCCGCTGCGTGGTCTTCTTGACTACCATTGGATACTCCTGTTTGACGCCCGCCTGGACAGGTTCTTGCGGAAAAGACCGTCCATTCCCAAGTTCACGAACCTCGTAACGACACGAGGTGCAGTCCATATCCTCGCAACCAGCCGGGTCCGCCTGACCAGCCAGTGGCGCTTCAATTTAATGATGCTGTCAAAAGGATTAGTGCCTCTTGGCACGAGGGGAACTGCATATTTAGGCAGTGTAGCACATTTTTTCGGCAAAATCAAAACTGCCGAATCAAGGCCTTATCGCCGCCCGCTCAAGCGGTCCGATCCGGAGAAAACCGACCTCAGTCGCCCTCGCCGGGCGCTTCCGAGAAGTATTTCTCGAACTTTCCGGCCTCGCCATCGAATGCCTTCGCATCGGCCGGCGCATCGCGCTTCACGGTGATATTAGGCCAGACCGAGGCGTATTTCGTATTCACTTCAAGCCATTTATCGAGACCGCTCTCGGTATCGGGCTTGATCGCCTCGGCGGGGCATTCGGGCTCGCAGACGCCGCAATCGATGCACTCGTCGGGATGGATGACGAGCATGTTCTCGCCTTCATAGAAGCAGTCGACGGGACAAACCTCGACGCAGTCCATGTATTTGCACTTAATGCAATTATCCGTGACGATATAGGTCATGATCGCGCTGTCCTACCCGGCTTTCCGGGGAACTGGCGGTGGGGTGAAGCCGCCTTGTCGTTGGTTGCTAACGCTTTTCGGTTTTGACTGCAAGAGCGCAGACGGGCACAGGTTTGCGTCGCCGGAACCGGGGCGGGAAGCGCTTTCTAAGCATCGTCATCCAGGCCCTGCAGGCGGTCGGTATCGCGCCGTTCCTTCTTGGTCGGACGACCCGCGCCAGTCTCACGCTGCGCGAACACCGGCTCCGCTCCCAGCCCCTGTCGCGGCGGCGCCGGCGGCGAGATGTCCTCGTAGAGCAGGGCGGCTTCGCTAGCGGGTCCGCGGCGCTGGCCGGGGTCGAGGATGCGCCAGACCAGCAGGCGCTCATGCACCAGCATGGTCAGCACGTCGCCTGGCCCGACGCGCTGGTCGGTGGCGAGCGTGCGCTCGGAATTGACCCGGATGGCGCCCGATTCGATCAGCTTTTGCGCCAGCGTGCGCGATTTTATTGCGCGCGAGAAGAACAGCCATTTGTCGAGACGTTGTCTGGTCTCAGCCATGGCCGAAGCGGGTCACTCGGGCTTGCGGTTGCGCAATGCCGCCAGGGCGGCGAAGGGCGAATCCGGATCGAAGGTCGGCTCCGGCTTGTCGCGACGCGGACGGTCGAACTTTTCCGGATTATCGAAGGATTTCGTCCTGGCTTCGGCCGGCTTGCCCTCGAACGGCTTGCGCGGACCGCGCGGTTGCATCTCGCGCTCGGCGCCGTTCCCCTGGCGGTCGCCACGACCGTTCTGTTGACGCGGGCGCGTTTCGCCGCTGCCCTCGGGGCGGGCTGCATCGCCGTTGCTGGCGGCGTGGTGGCGATGACGGTGATGGCGCGGCCGTTCGGCATCTGCCGGGTGGGCCTCAGGGGCGCCTTCGGCAGCAGGGCTCACACCATTCGGGCGCGCATTGCGATGGCGAGCGGGACCGCGGCTGTTGTTGTCATTGCGGTTGTTATCGGGGCGACGGCCGCCCGGGAACCAGATCTCGTCGAACTCGGGCTCGGCGGGCGTTGCTTCGGCGACGGGTGTCGATTCGGCTGCGGCGGAAGCCACCGGTTCTGCGGTGTCGCCTTCCGCGGCCGGCAGGGGGCCTGACCCAAGGTCGGTAGCCGCCGCGACGACCGCAGGTTCAGCACCGGCTTCAGCGACCGGCGCGGCTTCCGGCGCGGCTTCCGGCGCAACGCCCTCGACGGCGGCAATCGCGTCGGCGTCGGCTGCGGCTTCGCTCACAGCGGGCGCTTCTTCAACTGCCGGAACGGCTTCGATGATGGGAGCCGCAGTTTTGGGCACGCGACGCAGGCGATAGCCGAGCGA
>JAQGKB010000030.1 GCA_028290345.1 Hyphomicrobiales bacterium
ATTCCCAACATGGGTGGCTCCTCGCTGATGGAATTCGACCTCTCGGTGATCCAGAAGCATTGCCCGTTCCTCGTCGTCGACGATCAAGGCCGGCGCGGCGTCGAGGTTGGCTGGGCTGCCGGGCGCAATGGCAAGCGCATCCGCGCCACCTTCCCCGATCGTCCGGTGGTCCTGATCACCTCAATCGGCCCAGAGGAGGAATATCGCTGGAAGGATGCGGTGACCTCGGGCGAGGAGATCCAGCTCTGGATCAATGACGGCGCGGCGCACAATCTGCTGCCTTGGTTCACCAAGTTCAACGGCGTCGTTCCCGATAAGCGCTGGGTCGGTCCGGTGGCGGATGCCTTCGGTCTCCACGCCGCGCTGGAACCGGTTCTCGGCGGCATGCAGCCGACCGCCGAAATCGCCGTCATCGATCCCTCGACGACACTGCGGCACTGGGCTCCGGAAAAGCGCCCGGACGCGGAGAAGCACGATTATGGCTTCTATCACGCCCTGGTCGAGGCCAGGCTGCCGTTCGAATTCGTTTCCGACCAGGTGATGACGCCTGCCAATCTGGATCGCTTCAAGCTGATCGTCCTCGCCAACGTCTCCTGCCTCTCGGACGCGCAGTGCGACGCCATCCGAGCCTATGTCGATCGCGGCGGCAGCGTGGTTGCGGCTTACGAAACCTCGCTCAACAACGAGGTCGGCGAGAAGCGCGCGGAATTCGGCCTCGCCGATGTACTAGGCGTCAAATTCGTCTCCGGCCCGCGGGGCATCGTCAAGAACACCTATGTGGCACTCAACGGCAGCCATCCGATCAATGCCGGCTATGAGGGCGCCGAACGGATCATGGGCGGCACCCGGCTGATCCATGTCGAACCGGCGGCGGGCGCGACCGAACCCTTCCTCTACGTGCCGGATTTCCCGGACCTGCCGATGGAAGAAGTCTATCCGCGCGAAGCCCCGAAGGGTTCGGCGGTCGTCGCTCGCGAAACCGGCAAGGGCGGCCGCACGGTCTATATCCCTTGGAATATCGGCGAAATCTTCTGGCAGGTCATGGCGGTCGACCATGCGCGGCTGATCGGCAACGCCGTGCGCTGGGCGCTGGGCAAGACCCCGGACGTGACAGTCGAAGGCCCCGGCATAGTGGATCTTTCGCTGCGCGAGGATGCCCACGGGCTGGCGCTGGTTCTGATGAACCTCACCAATCCGATGATGCTGAAGGGACCGATCCGCGAGAACATGCCGCTCGGCGGCCAGTGCGTCTCGTTTGCTGTTCCCAAAGGAAAATCAATCGCAAGAGCGCAATTGCTTGTGTCGGGCGATACAGCCAAACTGAGCGTCAAGGACGGTCGGGCAACGGTCGAAGTACCGGGCATCGACCGCATGGAGGTGGTTCATCTCACCTGGGCGTGAAGCGACCATGGCGTAACCCGGCGTCGGCAGTACCGCGCCGGGGCGCAACTGAACTAACCGAGGAAGACCCAAAAAGGGCGCCCGGAGGAGGAAAGCAATGCTTGGCTATATCATCAAGCGCGTACTCTACATGATCCCGACGCTGTTCGGCATGTCGCTGATCGCGTTCCTGATCATCCAGTTGCCGCCCGGCGACTATTTGACGTCGCTGCTCGCCTCGATGACCGATAGCGGACAGACCATCGATCCGGCGCAGATCGAGCGGCTGAAGGAGATCTATGGCTTCAACGACCCGATCTATGTGCAGTACTGGAAGTGGATCTCCGGTATCCTGCTGCGCGGCGATTTCGGGTATTCCTTCGAATGGGGCCAGCCGGTCGCCGGGCTGATCTGGGACCGCATGGGGTCGACGGTGGCGATCTCGCTGTTGAGCCTGGTCTTCGTTTGGGCCGTGTCGCTGCCGATCGGCATCTATTCGGCGGTACGCCGCCACTCGGTCGGCGACCACGTCTTTACCCTCTTCGGGTTCCTCGGCCTCGCGGTGCCGAACTTCATCCTGGCACTGACCTTGATGTACGTGGCCTACAAATATCTCGGGCAAAGCGTCGGCGGGCTCTATTCGCCCGAATATGCCGATGCGCCGATGAGTTTTGCCAAATTCTGGGACTTTCTGGCCCATCTCTGGATTCCAATCATCGTCATCGGCGCCTCCGGAACCGCCGCCCTGATCCGCATCCTGCGCGCCAATCTCACCGACGAACTCAACAAGCCTTACGTGGTGACGGCGCGAGCCAAGGGCCTGCCCGAATACAAGGTGATCCTGAAATATCCCGTGCGCATCGCGCTCAACCCTTTCGTTTCGGCGATCGGCTGGGTATTGCCGCACCTGGTCTCCGGGGTGACCATCACCGCCATCGTCCTCAACCTCCCGACCGCCGGCCCGCTGCTGTTCCGAGCGCTGGTGTCGCAGGACATGTATCTCGCCGGCAGCTTCATCCTGCTGCTCAGCGCGCTGACGCTGGTGGGCATGCTGGTTTCCGACATCCTTCTTGCGGTGCTCGACCCGCGCATCCGGTTCACGTGAGGAGAGCCCGATGACCCTCCAAAACACCGATCTCCAAGACACCGAATTCGTCGACGGCCCGGCGATCAGCCCGCTGAAGGCCGGCGGCAAGCTCGGCTCGGTTGCGGCGGTCGGCCCGTGGCGGCTGATCGCGGGAAAGCTCTTTCGCCAGAAAGTCGCCGTCACCGCCGGCGTGATCATCCTGCTGCTCTATCTCATCGGCATCTTTGCCGAGTTCCTCGCGCCGGGCGTGCCCGATACTTCAAAACCGCAATTCACCTACGCGCCGCCGCAAACCTTCAGCCTGTTCGCGCCGCAGCCGGACGGCAGCACGAAGTTCCAGCTCCACGTCAAAGGCTACAAGATCGAGATCGACAAGGAAGCGCTGCGCCGTACCTTCGTGATCGACGACAGCAAGATCGTGCCGATCGGCTTCTTCGTCAAAGGCGCGCCCTACAAGCTCTGGAACCTGATCCCGATGGACCGGCACCTGGTCGGGCCGCTGCGGGCTACCGATCCGATGTACCTGCTCGGTGCCGATCGGCTGGGCCGCGACCTGCTCACCCGGCTGATCTATGGCACGCGCGTCTCCATGTCGATCGGGCTGGTCGGGGTAACGCTGTCGCTGATCCTCGGGGTCGTGCTCGGCTCGGTTTCCGGCTTTTACGGCGGCTGGGTCGATACATTGATCCAGCGCCTGATCGAAGTGGTGAGTGCCATGCCG
>JAQGKB010000033.1 GCA_028290345.1 Hyphomicrobiales bacterium
CTCCGGTAGCGATCGGTCCGAGCAATCCCGCCAGCATGCCGGATTCGAACTCGCCCAACTGGTTCGAGGTGCCGATGAACAAGGAATTGACGGCGTTCACGCGCCCGCGCATTGCGTCCGGCGTCAGCAACTGCACCAGCGAACTGCGGATCACGACGCTGACCGTATCGGCGGCTCCAAGAACGAACAGCGCGCCGACCGACAAAGCGATATTGGTCGAGAGCGCGAAGACGATTGTTGCCACGCCGAACACCGCCACCGCGCTGAACATCTTGAGGCCCACATTGTGCCTGAGCGGCAGCCGGGCGAGGACGATCGACATCGACAGTGCCCCGATGGCCGGCGCGGCGCGCAGCAGGCCGAGGCCCCATGGGCCGGCATGCAGGATGTCGCGGGCAAACATCGGGAGCAGGGCGGTGGCACCGCCCAGCAGCACGGCAAAGAGGTCGAGCGAGATCGTCCCCAGCATCACCGGCCGGCTCCAGATGAACACCACGCCGGCAAACACCGATTGCAGCGTCACCGGCTCACGCTTCTGCAGGCTCGCCACCATCTTGATGGCGATCACGCTGAAACTCGCGACCAAAAACAACACCGCAGAGGCCAGGAACGGTACCACCGGGTTGATGCCGTAAAGCACGCCTCCCAGCGACGGGCCCACGATCAGCGCGCTTTGCATCATCGACGTCGATGTCGCGATGGCCTGCTGCAGCAGCGATGCCGGGACGATGCTCGGCAGCAGCGCCGCCATGGTCGGGCGCTCGAAGGCCTGCGCAGCGCCCAGTACGGCCACCGCGGCAAAGATGGCCTGCGTGGTCAGCCAGCCCTGCCAGACGCCGACGGCCAGAAACAGCACGGTCACGGCTTCGATCAGCTGGCAGATGAGCCCGATGCGCCGCCGGTCGAACCGGTCGGCCACTTGTCCCACAACGAAGGTCAGCACGACCATCGGCAGGAACTGGAACAGCCCGATCAGCCCGAGGTCAAACGCATTGTGGGTCTTGTCGTAGACCAGCCAACCTACGGCGATCGCCGATCCCTGGAACGCCATGGACGACAGTACGCGCGAGGCGCCGAACCGCACGAAGGAATGATGGCGCAGCAAACTCTGCGGCGCATCGATATTGAAATTCATGGTCGCCTTCGCCGAAACAGATCGCTGGCTCCGGCGAGTGTGCGGCGGAGTCGCTCCATACGTGAAATAGAAGTCGTCGTTCTGATCGTCTCGATCGACGCCCGTGTCAATGTCGTGAGTTACCCATGCGGCATTTTCGCCCTGCCGTTAACCGGGTGTGCCGCTGTCGCATGGCTCTTCTGCAACATCGACCACTGCTCATTTGGTCTAATCCCGCTTACATCAAAGTCACCGAACAGAAGGGGAAATTGAAATGAACATTCGTCAGAAGCTTGCACAGTTTGCCGCCTACCAGCGTACCGTCCGTGAACTTACTGCTCTCGACAATCGTCAGTTGAGCGATCTTGGTATTGCCCGCGGCGACATCAAGACAGTCGCGCGCACCCACACGCTCTAATCGAGCCGCCTGCGCTGCAAGAGATGAAGGCACCCGACGAGGGTGCCTTTTGTTTTTCGGACTACTGCTGCACCGCAAGTAAGCCACTGCCGGCGATGCGGGCCGTCATGACGTCATCCGCGGCCACAAGAGGCGGCCTCACGCGGCGCCAACCGGCATTGCCGGTGACCAGCGCCAGCGCCGCTTTAATGTTGGCAATCTGCTGCGGACCGGTCGTCAGCGCGCGAACTGCGACAATGCGCGCCTGCGCGGCATCGACCTCCGCCTGCCGGTCGTCATCGGCGTAGCCGGTATAAACCTTGGCCAGTTCACCCGGAATAAGATTTGCCGCTGCTGTAATGCAGCCAGCGCCGCCCAGCTTCAGCAAGGGCAGCAGCAGCGGGTCGGCTCCGGCCAGCACCGCAAGGCCCGGGAAGCGCTTGACCATCGCCGCCATATTGTCGAAATCGCCCGACGAGTCCTTGATGCCAATGAAAGTGCCGGGAAATTTCTGGCGCAGCGCCTCGATGACATCGTGCGGGATCGGCACCGCCGAGGTCTGCGGAATATGGTACAAAATCACCTTCAGCCTCGCGTCGCCAACGCCCTCCACTATGCGCGAATAGCTGTCGATCAGGCCCTGGTCGCTCGGCGCCTTGTAGTAGAACGGCGGCAGCATCACCACCCGCTCGACCCCCAGCGAAAGCGCGTGCCGCGTGAGTTCGATGGTATCGGGATAGGCCGCGACGCCCGTCCCCGGCAGCAGCCTTTCCGCCGGCACGCCCGCGGCGAGAGCGCCCTCGAGGATCGATTTGCGCTCGGCAACGGTGAACGAGTTGGCTTCGCCTGTAGTGCCCAGGATCGCCAGCCCGTCACAGCCATTGGCGAGCAGGTCCCGGCAATGGGCGCCAAAGCTCGCGAGGTCCGGCGCAAGGTCGGCGTCGAGCGCGGTAGCGACGGCGCAGTTGACGCCCGAGACGGCAAATTCATTCATGGCATTGTCCTCGCGACTTCGGTCATGCGTTCTGGCGCAAACAATAACCGACAGCATTCTCAATCGGCAATGCCCCGCGCCTCTTATGGCCGCAGGTAGGCGTAGCCCTCGGCCTGCAGCTTGGCGAGGCGCACCACGCCGCCCTCATTTGCCCGCTCGAACCCGGGCAGCAGATCGGCGACACTGATCTTCTGCGCATCCATTGTATTGCCGCAGGCGGTGAATCCAACCTTGTCGACGGCAAAGCCCGCCACCTGCCGCTCGATGGCAACATTGGTCTTGCGCGTCTGGAACATCGCCAGCGCCGGACCGTGCACGACCAGCACGATCCTCACCTTGTCCGGGCCGCCCATGCCCTTGATGTGGTTCTCGATATTGCCCAGCACGAAGCCGACTTTGTCGGTGTCGGCCAGATGGTAGACCACCTTCGGCACGGCGGCGGTCTCGGCGGCCGTCGCTGCCCCGCGCCAAGCCACGCCGCCGCCCAGAGCGGCTACGAAGAATCGGGCGACGGCGTTGCGACGGCTGACGCCCATCGCGGCCCTCATTTCTTGCTTGCGAGTTCGGCCTTCACGTCGTCGGACATCAGCGACTGGCACTGCTGCAGATCGGCGCGGTCGAGGCGGAAAACGGTATCATCGGCGCCGAAATGCGCCTGCGCCGGCGGCTCGTCCTCAGAATCGGGGTCCCAGGTGCGGGCGCCGTCAGGGATTGAAACAATGACGGTATTGGCCTTGCCTGTATCGACATCGATGCGACCGCCGTCGCAGGTTACCCCACAGGTCAGTGCCTTCTTGCCATCCACCGACGAACTGCAGTCGCCATAGACGTCGAATTCCTTGCTCACTGAGCGGAATTTGACGCCAATTGCGAGGCTGTACTGTCGCCCCTGGTCTGGATCGAGAGAACTGTCGATGAAGAGCGTCATATCGCGGACGTTCTGCTTCGGATGCCCGGCCAGATGCGGTGCGTCGTAATGGCGGGCATAGCAGGCATAGGCCTTGGCCTGTCCCGGATTCTTGCCAAAGAGCGCCGTATCTGCGGCGGTACCGGCGGCCGACGCGGCCGCAGTCGCGAACGGAAAAACAGCCAACGCCAAAACGGCGCCGGCCAACATCCTGGTCTTCATTGATTGCCCTCCAGCAATTCCCGGCGCCCGCCGCGGGGGCACGATGTCAATTCGCCGGAAAGGTTTCAAGCGCTAGTTTCATAACGACGGCCAACGACATGCTGTCGTTTGAGTCGCGTCGACTGTTGAGGGCGACTCGAGTATTGATCGTTCCATGTTTGTCGAAGGCAAGATCCCCAAGCCGCCCAACCTCGGATTTGTGCGACAGGTAGCAGCGCATGAGCGGACGCAGGCCGCCGACGTGCTGCTCGGAGGCGTGCTGGCCTTTGTCGCCGGCGCCATAAACGCCGGAGGGTACCTCGCCGTCGGTCAGTATACGTCGCACATGAGCGGCATCGTCTCGGCTATCGCCGATAATGTCGTATTGGGTGCTTTCGGGCTGTTCGCCGCCGGCGTTGGCGCACTGCTCGCCTTCATCGCAGGGGCAGCATGCTCGGCCATCCTGATCAATTGGGGCCGGCGCCACCACGAGAAGAGCCAATATGCCCTGCCGCTGTCGCTCGAAGCGTTGCTGCTGCTGGCGTTCGGCATTCTCGGCGTCGCCTCCAGAAATGCCGCGTTCTTCGTCTTCCTCGCCGTGCCGCTGCTGTGCTTCATCATGGGCCTGCAGAATGCGACGATCACCAAGCTTTCAGGCGCGCGCATCCGCACCACCCACGTCACCGGCATGGTGACCGATATCGGTATCGAACTGGGGAAACTGGCCTACGGGAACCGCAATGCGAGCGTGCCCAAGGAACTGGTGGTGGTCGCCGACCTCGCCAAGTTGCGCCTACTAGGCTTGCTGCTCGGCATGTTCCTGATCGGCGGCGTCATCGGGGCGCTTGGTTTTGGCCATCTGGGCTATGTATTTTCGGCCCCGCTCGCCGGCCTGTTGCTGCTGATCTGCGTCCCGCAGATCGCCAGGAGCTTCAGCTAGCTCTGGCGGACGAAGCGGCCGAGCACCGTGCCGCAGAACACGCCGATGAGCCCGCCCACCGCCTTGGCGATAAAATCCGGCAGCTGCCCGTGTCGCCCGGGATCGACCAGTTGCAGGGCTTCCAGGGCGCCCGCGACGGCGACAATACCGATGCTGATCACCAGGAACTGGCGCGGATAGGCCAGAGCGAAAGCGCCGCCCAGCAGCACATAGGCGAAGAGACGTTCGAGCTGTGGCGGCTCGCCGGTAGCCGGGCGGAACCCGATCGGGCCCAGTGTGGCAATTGCGATGGCAATCAGGAGAACCCAGGCGACGACGCGCCAGAAATTGGTGAGCATCTTCGACTTATAGCGGCTTTCGCCCGCCCTGACAGCGGGCTTTTCGCTGCTAGCTGCCTTGTCCGGTGGGCAGGGCAATGCCTGAATCCTCGGCGTAAACCTTGATCACCGCGCTGTCGTCCTCGCGGCCCAGCCCGCGCCCGCTGGCAGTGTCGAACAATTTCAGCGCCGTGCTGGCGATCGGCAATTCAATGCCGAGGGCGTCGCCGGTCGAGGTCACGATGCCCAGGTCCTTGACGAAAATGTCGACCGCCGAAAGCGGCGTGTAATCGCCCTTGAGAATGTGCGGCACCCGGTTCTGGAACATCCACGACGAGCCGGCCGAATTGGAAATCACCTCGTAGAGCACGTTGGGATCTATGCCAGCGCGCATGCCCAACGCCATGGCCTCGGCCGAAACCGCGATATGCACGCCGGCGAGCAACTGATTGATCATCTTGACGCGCGAGCCCTGCCCGGGCGCATCGCCCAGATTGTAGACCTTGGTCGCAATGGCCTTGAGGAACGGCTCGGCCTTGCTGAACGCGGCCGGGCTGCCGGCACCCATCACGGTCATTTCGCCGCTGGCCGCCTTGGCGCCGCCACCGGAAACCGGCGCATCGAGCAGCAAGACGCCGCTGGGCTTCAGCCGTTCCGCCAGCCCCTCGACAAACGCCGGCGGTACCGTCGCGCAGGTCGCGAGTACCGCGCCCTTTGGCATGACGCTCACCGCTCCATCGTTCCCGAACAGCACCGCCTCGGTTTGTTCGCTGTTGACGACGAAAACGAACACCGCTTCGGCATCTTTTGCGCCTTCGGCAGGCGTGAGCGCGGCAACGCCGCCCTCGCTGGCGAACCGCTGCCGAACCTCCGGCCGCACATCGACGCCGCGCACTGTAAATCCGGCGCGCAGCAAGGACTGCGCCGCGCCGTACCCCATCGTTCCCAAACCGATTACGCATACAGTTTTGGTCATGGTGCTCACCTTGTCCTGTGGCCGAAAGCTTGTTATGACAGCGCTAACATTCCGGGGTTTTGTAACCGGGTTCGATTGAGGAAGCAAGGCGGTGGCACGCGGAGTGCAGCGGGGAGGGGTCACCCTTCGGACGCGGCCCGTCTCATTGCCGGTCACGCCGCCCAGCGAGGAACACCATGCTGCTTGGAGCCATTGCCGACGATTTGACCGGCGCCACCGATCTGGCACTGATGCTGGCGCGGGAAGGAATGCGAACCGTACAGGTGGTTGGCGTGCCGGATGCTTCGACCGACTTTGGCAAGGCCGATGCGGTGGTCATCTCGCTCAA
>JAQGKB010000101.1 GCA_028290345.1 Hyphomicrobiales bacterium
CGTAGTCCAGCCCGAGCACGTTGACTTTCGTCGCCTTCGCATAGGCGGGCAACATCCCCGCCGCCCCGCGCGGAAATCCAATGATGGGCGCATTGGGGATCATTGCACGCACCCCTTCCACCATCCGGCGATTCGGCTCGATCACCCTTTGCTCGAAAGCCACTTCGTCGAGATTGAGCGCCCAGCTTTCAAACAGTTGCACCACGTCGGCCCCAGCTTTGAACTGCGCCACGAGGTAAGCGATGCTGGCCTCGACCAGCACATCGATCAGGTCCGCAAAGGCAGCTGGTTCGCGCAGTGCGAACAGTCGGGCCGCCGTCTGGTCGGTCGAACCACGACCGCCGATCATATAGGTCGCCACCGTCCAGGGAGAGCCACAGAAGCCGATCAGGGTCTTTTCCGGAGCCATGGCCGCCCGCAGTCTCGAAACCGTCTCCAGCACCGGCGCAAGGCGTTTCGTCACCGCCCCTGGATCGAGAGCGGCGATACCTACTACATCGATAGGGCTCAAAACCGGACCCTCGCCTGTTTCAAAGCCCACTTTCTGACCAAGCGCATCCGGAACGACGAGGATGTCCGAAAACAAGATTGCCGCATCCAGGTCGAAGCGCCGCAGTGGCTGCAGACTTACCTCCACCGCCAGGTCCGGATTGTAGCAGAGGTCTAGGAAGGTTTTTGCCTTGGCGCGCACCTCCCGGTACTCGGGAAGGTAGCGGCCGGCCTGGCGCATAATCCAAATCGGCGGACGCGGCTGGGTCTTGCCCAGCACCGTTGCTAGCAGGGGCTTTTCGATGCCGGTCACCGGCGTGGAAGTTTTGGTCTTTTCCAACACAGGAAGATTCTTACTTTCTTAATCTTTATTATTATGGCCGTGTTTTGCATGAATTCAGCGCATCCCACAACCACGAGCCGCAGGACATAGCCACGCAGGGCCAATGGTAAACGATGGGTTAACGCCAGGCGTGGAGCCGGAGGGTTTGATGGCTTCAGAAGCCCGGTTAAGAAAGGCTTAACCATAATCCTTCGCAGTGATTATCGGGGATAGCCATGTGGATGAAACCCGCATCCCGCGGAAGACTTATCCCCAGAGCTGTTGCTGTGCCGCCGCGCAGCGTCCCCAGCCGCTCGCCTGTGCAGAAAAAATCGGACAGGGCGCATAACTTTGCCCTTGCCGCCCGCCGCTCGGTTTTCCCCAAATCGGGCCTTGAGAAGAGGAGAACAGTGTGGAAAACCTTGCGCTATGCTGATCCTTGCTTCGCAGAGCGCCACCCGAAAATCCTTGCTGCACCAGGCCGGATTGCGCTTTGACGCGCGCCCCGCGGCGATCGATGAACGCGCCATCGAGGCGCAAGTTGCAAGCGAAGGTGCTGATGCCACTGCGGTGGCCCGCCGCCTTGCAGAGGCGAAAGCGCTCGCGGTATCGGCAACTCACCCGGGCGCGCTGGTCATCGGGGCCGACCAGACTTTGGCGCTGGGCAGCGACCTTTTGCACAAGCCGGAGGGGCTCGCCGGCGCTCGGGCGCAACTCGACCGGCTGCGCGGCAAAAGCCACCGGCTCCATGCTGGCATCGCGCTGGCACGCGACGGGCAGGTGCTGTGGTCCGACGTCGAAAGCGCCGAGATGACCATGCGCGATTATTCGGACGCAGAGAGCGACGCGATCCTGCGGCTCGAGGGCGAGGCGGTGCTCTCCTCGGTGGGCGGCTACCGGCTTGAGGGACCATCGGTGCGGCTCTTCGAAACCATCAGCGGCGACTATTTTACTATTTTGGGCTTGCCGCTGTTGCCACTGCTGGCGGCGCTTCGCCGGCTGGCGCCGGAAGTCTTCGACGCCGAGGCTTCCGCATGAGCAAAAAAGCCTTCGTCATTGGCCACCCCATTGCCCATTCGCGCTCACCGCTCATCCACGGCACCTGGCTGAAAACCTATGGCATCGATGGCAGTTATGAGGCGATCGATGTGGCGCCCGAAGCCCTGCCGAAGTTCTTCGACCGGCTGCGCGCCGGCGAATTCGTCGGCGGCAACGTGACCATTCCGCTCAAGGAGCCGGTGTTCGCGCTCTGCGACACCATCGATCCGCTGGCCCGCAGCATCGGGGCGGCCAATACGCTGGTGGCGCGCGACGGCAAGATTTCGGGGAGCAATACCGACTATCTCGGCTTCCTGGGTAATCTCGATCAGAACGCGCCCGGTTGGAGCGACGGGCTGGGCTCGGCGATCGTGCTCGGGGCTGGGGGCGCGGCACGGGCCGTGCTGGTTGCGCTTGCCGCACGCGGCATCAACACCATCCACGTCCTCAACCGTACCGCCGAAAAAGCCATTGGCCTCTCGGACGAAATCGAGGGGCCGCTGCAGGGGCATGGCCTCGAGGATTTCGCGAGGCTGGCGCCGGAAGCAATGCTTCTCGTCAACACCACCTCGATCGGCATGCACGGCAGCGCTTTTCCGAATCTGCCGCTAAACCTTCTGCAGAAATCGGCCCTGGTGACTGATATCGTCTATACCCCGCTCGAGACCCCGCTGCTGGCGCAAGCGCGGGCGCTCGGCCTTGCTACCGTCGACGGCTTGGGTATGCTGCTGCATCAGGCGGTACCCGGATTTGCCGCCTGGTTCGGGGTCACGCCGGAAGTGACGCCCGCCTTGCGCGCCGCGGTCGAACGGACATTGGGGCACTAGCAGTTGCAAAAGCTTGGCCTCACCGGCTCCATCGCCACTGGCAAATCCACTGTGCTCAAGGCCTTTGCCGATCTGGGCGTGCTGACCTTTTCATCCGATTCGGCGGTGCATGAGCTCTATCAGAGCGAGGCCGTCGCGCCGGTCGAAGCCCTATTTCCCGGTGTCGCGAAAAACGGCGTCATCGATCGGGAAGCGCTCGGCCGGGAAGTCCTTGCCAGCCCCGAAAAGCTCAAACTGCTGGAAGCAACCGTCCACCCCCTCGTCCGCGCCCGCATCGCCCGCTTTCTGGACGAGGCCGAAAAGGGCGGCGCCTTCCTGGCCGTGGTCGATATCCCGCTGCTGTTCGAGGGTGGCTTCGATTACGGGCTCGACGCTGTGGCCGTCACGATCTGCGATGAGGCGACGCAGCGGCAGCGCGCTCTGGCCCGGCCGGGGATGACGGTGGAAAAGCTCGACGCCATCCTTGCCCGGCAGATGCCGCAAGCCGAAAAGAAACGGCGCGCCTCGTTCGTGTTCGATACCTCCGGACCGCTGCCGACCACAATCAGGTCGGTCAGGGCGCTGGTCGAGGCCTTCAGACGAAACCCGAACGGCATCCAATGACTCGTGAAATCGTCCTCGATACCGAAACCACGGGGCTCAACCCGGCGACGGGCGACCGCATCGTCGAGATCGGCTGTGTCGAGCTGCTCAATCACATCCCCACTGGCAAGAATTTTCACGCTTACATCAACCCCGAGCGCGAAATACCCGAGGAGGCGTTCCGGGTGCATGGGCTCTCGGACGAGTTCTTGCGCGACAAGCCGAAATTCAACCAGATCGCCGGCGAGTTCGGCGAGTTCATCGCCGATTCGACACTGATCATTCACAACGCCCCGTTCGACATGGGATTTCTCAACGCCGAGTTCGAGCGCGCCAGATGTCCCTCGCTCAGAAACGAGGTGATCGACACGGTAGTGCTGGCCCGAAAGGTGCACCCCGGCGCGCGCGTCAGCCTCGATTCGCTATGTAAGCACTACGGTATCGATAATTCCCGCCGTGCCCTGCATGGGGCGCTGCTCGATAGCGAGATCCTGGCGGAAGTCTATCTGGAGCTGATCGGCGGACGGCAGGTGACGCTGGCGCTGACCGCGGAAATCACCACGATGATCGGCAACGCC
>JAQGKB010000117.1 GCA_028290345.1 Hyphomicrobiales bacterium
TGAAAAGTTCGAGGCCATTGCCGAAATCGTGGCAGACTGCCACCAGCGCGGCCAACCGGCGCTTGTCGGCACCACCTCGATCGAAAAGTCCGAAATGCTTGCCGAGATGCTGCGCAAGAAAAATGTCGGTGACCTCAGCGTCCTGAACGCGCGCTATCACGAGCAGGAGTCGCACATCATTGCCCAGGCCGGACGGCCCGGCGCCATCACCATCGCCACCAACATGGCGGGTCGCGGTACCGACATCCAGCTCGGCGGCAATCTCGAAATGCGCGTCGCCGATGAGGCGGCGGGCCTGGAGGGCGCCGAGCGCGAAGCCAAAATCGCCGAGATCAAGGCCACCATCGAACGCGACAAGCGAAGAGCCATCGACTCGGGCGGACTGATGGTGATCGGCACCGAGCGCCATGAAAGCCGCCGTATCGACAACCAGCTGCGCGGCCGTTCGGGCCGCCAGGGCGATCCGGGCCACTCCAAGTTCTTCCTGTCGCTGCAGGATGACCTGATGCGCATCTTCCCGGTCGAGAGCATGGATACGATGCTCAGCCGGCTCGGCCTCGAAAAGGGCGAGAGCATCACCCATCCGTGGGTGACCAAGGCCATCGAACGCGCTCAGGCCAAGGTCGAGGCGCGCAACTTCGACATCCGCAAGAACATCTTGAAGTACGACGACGTGATGAATGATCAGCGCAAGGTGATCTTCGAGCAGCGTCTCGAAATGATGGATAGCGAGGATGTGGCCGAAACCATTACCGAGATGCGTCACGACGTTGTCGATGCGATCATCGAGAAGTCGATCCCGCACAACTCCTATCCCGAGCAATGGCTGGTCGAAGAGCTCGAGGCTGCGGCCGAGACTTACCTCAACGTCAAAGTGCCGGTACAGGAGTGGGGTCATGAAGACGGCATCGATGCCGAGGTGGTTCGTGAGCGCCTGATCAAGGTTGCCGACGAAGCCGCAGCAGCAAAAGTCGCGCGCTTCTCGCCCGACATCATGCGGCAGGTCGAAAAGTCCATCCTGCTACAATCGATCGACGGGCTATGGCGCGATCACCTGGTGACCCTGGATCACCTCTCCAAGGTCGTCGGCTGGCGGGGCCTCGCCCAGCGCGACCCGCTGAACGAATACAAGCAGGAAGCCTATGAGCTGTTCCAGACGCTGCTGACCACTCTGCGCGAACTGGTAACGACGCAACTCAGCCACGTCGAAATCCAGATGCGCCCGCCGGAGCCGGTTGAGCCCGATCTCTCGCGCCTCAGCGAAATCCACATCGATCCGATGACCGGCGAAAACGACGCGCAGGACGCCAACATTTTCAGCGCACTCGCCGGGGCAACGGCAGGCGCCGCGCTGAAGACCGTCGCCGCCGGCGACGAGGCCCTGCGCCCGATAGACCCTAAACTCCTTGTCGGCGTCTCCCGCAACGCCCCCTGCCCCTGCGGCTCGGGCAAGAAGTTCAAGCACTGCCACGGCGCGTTCTAGGCGACGGGGTTCTGAATAGCAAAAGCCCGGCCATTGAGCCGGGCTTTTTTGTTGTGGGGGGCTTTAGTTCGAGTCCGGGTGGCCAGTCGGCTTCCCTCTCGATCGTCTTTCGCGGGAATGACAACCGAGAGCAAGGGAGAGGCCCCGGACTAGCTCCGCGCGATCCGCGGCGCCGGAACCGGCGCAGTCGGATCGGCTACCACCGGTGTCGTCGCCGGCTTTCCGCCGAAAATTCCGCCAAAGAACCCGCCGACCGCACCGTTGATGGCTTCACCGCGTGCCTTTGCAGCCGCGGCGTCGTCGGCAGTCTGCTGCACAGCTGCCGTTTCCTTGGCCTGCCTGTCGCTGAGCGCGGTCGCTTCCGCCGCCATTGCCGCATCATCCGCTGCTTGCTTGGCCTGAAGCTGTGTCATGAGCGCCGCGTCGGCGGTCAGAACCGGGCAAGCCGCCACCGCATCGAGCGGCAGCCCGTTTCCCGCCGTGGCGTTGAACACATATTTCTTGTCGCAGACGTCCCAGTTGGGCGGCACCTTGGTCAGTTCGAACTGATCGTAGCCGGTCTTGATGTTCTTCCAGAACGACATGTTCGGGTCCGTGCTGACTTTAGCCAGGTTCTGCGGCGTCATCCGGAACGGGAAGATCTCGAGTTGAAAACTCGAATTTCCGCCGCGGAAGCTTTCGCGCGCCAGGGCGTAGATGTCCGCAATCTCGCCATCCGTCATCGCGTAGCACCCGCTGGAAGAACAATCGCCATGCACCATCAGATTGCTGCCATTGCGGCCATAGGCGCGGTCGAATTTGTTCGGAAAGCCGGTGTTGAACGCGAGGTAGTAGTTCGACTTCGGATTCATCAGACCGGGCGTGATGGTATAAAACCCCTCCGGCGACTGCCGGTCGCCTTCAACGATCTTCGGTCCGAGCCCGCCCGACCAGGCGCAGATTTTATAGGTCTGGAACAGCTTGAACTGCCCGCTGCTGGTGTGCTTCCACACCTCAAGCTCTGAACTCTGCTTGAAGATGCGGATCATCATCGCATCGCTCGGCGAGGAACCCATCGATGCCAGTTTGGCGCGAATTTCGCTCGACAGAGGCGCGTTCGCCTTGCCGTCGTCGATCAGCCCGCCGCAAGCGGCCAGGGTCGCCAGCAGCCCGAAGACCAGCATGGCAGGAACCAATCTGCGTAGAAAAATCATCATCGACTTAAACTTGTGCCCGACGCGAAAACGAGTTCTCGACCCTAGCAACTCGATGGTTACCGCCATCTAAGTACGCATGGTGAAGACTTTCTTACCACGTCTTGGCAACACGTCCATGTGGGGGCAAGAAAATCCCCCGGCAAGTACTGTAATCAGCCCAGCGCCGAACCGATCGCGAGGAATTTTTCGCGCCGCTGCTCGCGGATTTCGAGGCGACCCTTGTTGCCCGAAAAACTTTGCAGGAAATCGGCGATGTGCCGGCGGGTTTCTGCCATCACCTGCTCGGGATGGCGATGCGCGCCGCCGGCAGGTTCGGCGATGATGCCATCGATTACGCCGAAGCCTAGAAGGTCCTGGGCGGTGATCTTCATGCTATTGGCGGCATCCTGCGCCTTGGCGGCATCTTTCCAGAGGATCGATGCCGATGCTTCCGGCGAGGCGACGGCATAGATGGCGTTCTCCAGCATCAGCACGCGATTGGCGGTGGCAATGGCGATTGCACCGCCCGAACCGCCTTCGCCGATGATGATGGCCAGGTTCGGCACGCCGAGCTCAAGGCACTTTTCCGTCGAGCGCGCGATCGCCTCGGCCTGGCCCCGCTCCTCGGCGCCGATGCCGGGATAGGCGCCGGCCGTGTCGACGAACGAGATCACTGGGATACTGAAGCGATCGGCCATGTCCATGATGCGTACGGCTTTGCGGTAGCCTTCCGGCCGCGCCATGCCAAAATTGTGCTTGAGGCGGCTCTCGGTGGAGTTG
>JAQGKB010000134.1 GCA_028290345.1 Hyphomicrobiales bacterium
GCTGGGGCGCGACCCGGTCGCCAGCACGAAACGGCGGGCGCGGATCAGGGTGTCGCCGGCCTTTATCGTCTTCGGATCGAGGAATTTTGCCGTGCCGGCGACGAGCTTTATCCCCAGCGCCTCGAAACGCTCGACGGAGTTGTCGCGCGCCATGCCGTCCACCACCTGTTGCACGTGCGCCTGCACCCGGGCGTAGTCGGCCACCGGCTCCACAGCTGCCAAGCCGAACGCACCGGCATTGCGCATGGCGTGGGCATGACGCGCCGCCGCGACGAAGGCCTTCGATGCCGCCGAGCCGGCGCGGACCCGTTCCCCTCCCTCAGGCTCGCGTGCGACAAGGACGACCGAGGCGCCGTGGGCACGGGCCGCTGTTGCGACGGCAAGGCCAGCCGGGCCGGCGCCGATGATGCAAATGTCGGGATCGAGGAGTGCTGCCATAATGTTCTGCCAGAAAGATGCCGGGGAGGAGAATTCGACACTAGCGAAAACTCTCTTAAAATTGGCTGCAGCCAACCATGACCGCCAGCAAGAAGGCAACGAGCATTTGTGGAATGGCCCAGCGGGGACCCTGCGACGCGCGAACGCACGCAAGTGCTGCGGCTCGCGTTGACTTGCGGCGAGCAATTTCTTATAAGCCGCGCAACCTGCCATGGTCCCTTGGTCTGCAAGGGGCGGAATGGTGATTTTCTTGCGCACTAGACTATAGAGGAACCGCGCCCGGCGTGGTCTGATGTTATGAAACGTACATACCAGCCGAGCCAGCTCGTTCGCACCCGCCGTCACGGTTTCCGTGCTCGCATGGCCACCAAGAACGGTCGCAAGATCTTGAATCTGCGCCGTGCACAGGGCCGGAAGAAGCTTTCGGCATAAAATCGGCAGGAGCGGCTTGATGACTGCCGAGCCGCACAATACGACGCGGTTACGCGGCCTGAAGAAAAGGTCGCAGTTTCTGAGAGCCGCCCGGGGCATTCGCGCCGGGCGCGCTAGTTTTGCGCTGCAGGCCATCGCCAGCGAGCACGAACTGCCCGGCATCGGCTTCACCGTCACCAAGAAAACCGGCAATTCGCCGGAGCGCAATCGCATCAAGCGCCGGCTTCGCGCCGCCGCCGGGGCTTGCGCCACGGGCTTCCAGCCCCAACATGACTACGTGCTCGTAGGCCGCCGCGAAGCACTCGCAGCGCCATTCGATGAGCTTGTCAACGACCTTACCGGGCTTCTGACCCGCGTTCACACCAAAAAGGCCGACGGCCTTCGGAACCAGAGACCATGAACGATAATAATCGCAATATGATCCTGGCTATCGTGCTCAGCGTCATCGTGCTGTTCGGCTGGCAGTATTTCATTGCCGGCCCGCAGATGCAGCGGGCGCAGCAGCAGGCCGAGCTCGCCGCCGCGCAGCAAAAGCAGGCCGAGACCGTACTGGCGCCGAAGATCGTCACCACGACCAATGCCGATGGCACCACGTCGACCATCACCGAAGTCGCGGGCGTGCCGGTCTATGCCGATACCGCCGCCGCGCTCGCCGCCACGCCGCGCGTGAAGATCGATACCCCGGCGCTGACCGGCTCGATCAACCTGATGGGCGCGCGCCTCGACGACCTGAAGCTCAAAGGTTATCGCGAGACCACCAACAAGGACAGCCCGATCATCTCGCTGTTGTCCCCGGTCTCACAGAAGGGCGCCTATTTTGTCGAGCAAGGCTGGGTGACGCCGCAGGGCACCACCGCCAAATTGCCGGACGGCAAGTCGCAGTGGACCGTGGAAGGCGCCAATTCGACGCTGACGCCCACGACGCCGGTGACGTTGAAATACGACAATGGCGAAGGGCTGATCTTCCGGCGCACCTTTGCGCTCGACCCGCACTACATGTTCACGGTGACGCAGAGCATCGAGAACCAGACCAAGGCGCCGGTCACCCTGCTGCCCTATGCGCGCGCGGTCCGCAACGGCACGCCACCGGTGCAGAACTTCTTCGTGCTGCACGAGGGCCCGGTGGGCGTTCTGGGCGACAAGAACCTGGTTTCCTTCAAATACTCTGACATCCAGAAGCAGCAGCAGTCCGACGTCGACAGCAATGGCGGCTGGCTCGGCTTTACCGACAAATATTGGGCGACGGCGGTTATGCCCGAGCCGAAGACGCCGATCGCCGCACGCTATTCCTGGAGCAAACCGGCAGCGATTGACGTCTACCAGACGAGCTATGTCGAAAAGACGCCGGTGACCATTGCGCCCGGCGCCACGGGCCAGAACAAGAGCTATGTGTTTGCCGGCGCCAAGGAAGAGGCGGTGATCGCTTCGTACGAAAGCACCTATGGCATCGATCGGCTGGAATTGCTGATCGACTGGGGCTGGTTCCAGATCCTGACCAAGCCGATGTTCTACCTGCTGCGCTTCCTCAACGGGGTGATCGGCAATTTCGGCCTCGCCATCCTGACGCTGACCATCATTGTCAAGGCGCTGTTCTTCCCGCTCGCCAACCGCTCTTACGCCTCGATGGCGGCGATGCGGCGCGTGCAGCCGGAAATGAAGGCGATCCAGGAACGGTTCAAGGACGATCGCCCCGCTCAGCAGCAAGCGACGATGGAGCTTTACAAGCGCGAGAAGATCAACCCGATCTCGGGGTGCTGGCCGGTGCTCATCCAGATCCCGGTGTTCTTCTCGCTCTATACGGTTATCTTCATCTCGCTGGAGATGCGGCAGGCGCCGTTCTTCGGCTGGATCCAGGATCTGGCCTCGCCCGATCCGACCAATATCTTCACCCTGTTCGGCCTGATCCCATGGGACCCGACCGCCCTGCCGTTTGTCGGGCACTTCCTGGCGCTCGGCATCTGGCCGGTGATCATGGGCATCACGATGTGGGTGCAGATGAAGCTCAACCCGCCGCCGCCGGATCCGACACAGGCGATGATCTTCCAGTTCATGCCGGTGATCTTCACCTTCATGCTGGGCACCTTCCCGGCTGGCCTCGTGATTTACTGGGCCTGGAACAACACCCTGTCGGTGACCCAGCAGTGGTTCATCATGAAGCGGCATGGGGCCGAGGTGAACCTGCTCGGTAACATCGTCAACAGCTTCAAGCGAAAGCCGGTAGACAAGGCGAGCTAGCAGCCACCTTGCCAACCCAGACATTTGCGGCGGGTCCCAAAAGGGCCCGCCGTTTGCTTTTGGGCGACCAATCCGGGCTCCGGGCCTTGAAGCCGAGCGCCGGGTCGCATAGACCGGCGTGATGAACGACATTGCGATGCAAAATGCAGAAATGATCGAGGCTGGGCGGCTGCTGTTCGCGCGGCCATTCGTGTTCGTCAAAGGCTGCGTCAGGATCGACGACCTGCCGCCAATGGACCGCACCGAGATCGCCTTCGCCGGGCGCTCGAACGTCGGCAAATCCTCGCTGATCAATGCGCTTGTGGGCATGACTAGCCTCGCCCGGACATCGAACACTCCGGGGCGGACGCAGGAGCTCAATATCTTCGAGGCGGCGGACGCGCCGCTCCGCATCGTCGATATGCCCGGCTACGGCTTTGCGCAGGCGCCCAAGCCGAAAGTCGAAGCCTGGACGCGGCTGATCCACGCTTATCTCACCGGCCGCGCCACCTTGCGCCGCGTCTATGTGCTGATCGATGGCCGGCACGGACCGCGCGGCAACGACATTTCGGTGATGAACGAGTTGGACAAGGCCGCGGTGAGCTATCAGGTGGTGCTGACCAAGGGCGACAAGCTGTTGCCGCGCGACCTCGACAAGATCATCGCCATGACCAAAGGCGCCATCGCCAAGCGCCCAGCAGCCCACCCCGATCTGATCGTCACCTCGTCGGAGACGAAGTCCGGGATCGAGGGTTTGCGGGCGGAAGTTGCGGCGTTGCTTGCTGGGTAAGGGGCCGGAGCCCAGGGGTGGATTATTGCGGAGGGCAGCGTGCCGATGATGCCCGCCTCCCACCCCATTCGTCATCCTCGCGCTTGACGCGAGGACCCAGGTGCGACGCACTCAGGGCGGGCCGTGCTTGAGCACAGTCTGGGTCCTCCGGTCGAGCCGGAGGATGACGAGTGGTGGGGTGAGGCGGAGGAAGGTTTGATGCGGAAGGAAGTCTGGATTGCCCGGATAAACCGGGCAATGACGGTTTCAATTGTGATTCCGAGCAGTCGACAAAGCCCTAAAATAAGCCCGCCATTGCCCGGTTTATCCGGGCAATCCAGACTTGTTGACCGTTGTGCTCACACGCTCCCGCCAACCGCTACGCTCCCCGCAAAAACGCCCCGATATATCCCGCCATCTCCCCGCTATGCGACTGCCCCGCCACCGACGCCACCGCGGTATCCACCACATCGTCGGGCGCCTTGCCGCGGCGCATTTCGGCGAGTGCCAACGTGTAGGGGTCCTCGAACTCGGGGTGCGGCTGGAAACTCAGTGCGGCCCCGCTTCGGTACAACAGCCCAGCGTTCGGGGTAAAATCCGAGCCGAGGATCACCTCGGCCTCGGGCGGGGCCACGATCACCTGGTCCTGATGGCTGCAAGCGACCGCAAGGGCTGCCCCCGCGCCGAGCATGAAATCCGGACGGGATTTCACCGCGTAGGTGTGGCGGCCGAGGCCCCAGCCCTTATCTGATTTGCGCACGTCGCCGCCCAGCGCATCGGCCATGATCTGATGGCCGAAGCAGATGCCTAGCATGGGCGTCTTTTCAGCATAGGCGCTGCGGATGAACCCGCGCAGCGGCTCCATCCAGTCCAAATGGTTGTCGTAAACCCCCGCAGCCGAGCCGGTGATGATGATGCCGTCGAGGCTGGCGAGTTCCGGGAACGGCGCGCCGTCGAACACCGGCACCGCCTCATAGTTGAAATCCTCGCCGACGCGTTCGAACATGCGCGCGAACATCGGTGGGTAGGCGCCGAAAGTCGGCCGCAGGGAAAGCGGCACGTCGCCGGTCTGAATGATGGTG
>JAQGKB010000169.1 GCA_028290345.1 Hyphomicrobiales bacterium
GCCCTTTGGCGACTACGGTATCCAGAAAGCGGCTATAGAGGCCTATCTGCTCGACGAAGCGCGGCGGAGCGGGTTTCCGGCAACTCTGGTGCATCCGGGCCACATCGTGGGGCAGGGCTGGGCCCCGCTCAATCCGGCCGGGCACTTCAACCCACAGGTATTTTCGGCCATCGCCGCCTGCAAGCCATTGGCGCTGCCCAATTTCGGGCTGGAGACCGTGCACCACGTGCACGCCGACGACGTGGCGCAGATGTTCATGCGCGCCATCGCCAATTGGAGTCAGTCGGTGGGAGAAGCTTTCCATACCGTGTCGCCGGGTGCCGTGACGTTGCGCGGCTTTGCCGAGGCGATGTACGTTTGGTTCGGCCGTGAGCCTCGCCTCGAGTTCAAGCCCTATGCGGAATGGAAAACCGACATGGACGAGCACGAGGCACGAGCGACCTGGGAGCATATTGCCCACAGCCCGAATTGCTCGATCGCCAAGGCCGAAAAACTGCTCGGCTACGTGCCGCGCTATACCTCGCTGCAAGCCGTGCAGGAATCGGTGACCCGGTTGATCGAAAACGGATTGGTGAAAGCCGCCTGAACTTCCCCATGCACCAGTAACCGCCAGCACGTACACCCTTTCGGCCTAATTCGACCATTGCTCCTATTCAATCGCGAAAGCCGGCATGATATCGGCAGCCCGGCCGGCTCACTCCCGGTGATTCAACCTCAAGGAATTCCATGAAAATTCAAGCTATTTTAGCGGGCGCCTTCGTGCTGTTGGCAGCCACTGCAGCACAAGCTGATCCGCATATTGGGCAAACGGCCTTTTCGCTCATGGACAGCAATACATCACAGGATGTGTTCAAGCCCGACACTCCGAAGGTTGTGCTGCATGCGGAACTGGTCGAGCTGCCCGATGGAACCAAGGTCGCCGCCGACTGGATCGCCGAGAAGACCGACGTCGTGCCGGCCAATTACAAGGTCGATTCGGCCGAGATCGTCGCCACCAGCGCAATCAATGAGGCGACGTTCTCCATGACCAAGCCCAATGCCGGCTGGCCGGTGGGCGACTACCGCGTGGACCTATCGATCGACGGCAAATCGGCAATATCGGTGAAGTTCAAGATCGCAGAATAGCGCCCGGGCTCGGGCGGCATCCGGTCAAAGATCGCCGCCCCGCCTTGGCCTATTGGGCCGTCGGCACATGCATGTACATCGACTGCAGGCCGACACGGCCGGGACCGGTGAAGCGGTTGACAACAAAATTGGCCGCCGCACCGAAAAAGCCACTGGTCAGCCGGTCGACGACGGTATCCATGCGGACTTCAGGGTCCTTGTAGAGCCAGGCGCCGGGCTCGATATCGATCTGCTCGCCCGGTGCAAGCGTCTTTTCGAAGACGTTGCCGTAGCCGTGCAGCCACAACACGCCTTCTCCGTCCGTGCACCTGAACTTATCGATGAAGAAGCCGCTGCCCCCGAACAGCATGTTGCCGACGCCTTGCACCCGGGCAAAGGTGTAGTCGACATTGCCGGTCGCCGCGAGGAACTGGTGCTCCCGCACATGCAGTTCCTGACCGCGCGACAGATGGATCGGGGCGATGTGTCCAGCGCCGTCGCGGCTGAAGGCAATGTGGCCATTGCCGGTGGCCTCGGTGACGAAGATTTGCATGCCGGCCATCATCCGCTTCAGCGCGCCCTTCATCGGCCGCAGCCCGACGCGCACGCCCGGGTGCTTCCAGAGCAGAATGTGATGCTCGAAATAGACAGGCTGGCGGCTGACATCGACCGTCAGCACCGGCACCAGTTCACCGTCGAGGTGATAGGTCACCCCGCCGAAGTTTTCCTCGCGGGCTTGCGTCGGCAGTAAGGTCGGCAGGTCATTGGCCATCCGGGACTCACGGGGTTATGGGTATCCAGCGAAAGCACGGCCCATGAGCCGGTTAGGCGTGATCGGGTGAGAGGTTTCGTCGCATCAGCCGGCAATTTTGCCCGCCCGTTCACGTGCACCGCGCAGCGAGGGGGCACCGGACCGGCGAGCATTTATTTGATGTGGGCCCTTCACCTTGTCACATAGCTCCAATAGACAGAGGGAATCATACGGATTTCCAAGGCGGGAGAGGCTATTTCATGTCTTCAATCATCGATGTCACCGGGCGCCAGATCTTCGACAGCCGCGGCAATCCGACCGTCGAGGTGGACGTCGTGCTTGAGGACGGCAGCTTCGGCCGCGCCGCGGTGCCCTCGGGCGCCTCGACCGGCGCGCATGAAGCGGTCGAACTCCGTGACGGCGGCAAGGATTTCCTCGGCAAGGGCGTGACCAAGGCCGTCGATAACGTCAACACGGTCATCTATTCGGAAATCCAGGGCATGGATGCGCTGGACCAGATTTCGCTCGATCAGGTGCTGATCGAACTCGACGGTACCCCGAACAAGTCCAAGCTCGGGGCCAACGCTATTCTCGGCGTATCGCTGGCGGTCGCCAAGGCCGCTGCCGAGTCGAGCGCGCTGCCGCTCTACCGCTACATCGGTGGTCCGAACGCCCATGTGCTGCCGGTGCCGATGATGAACATCATCAATGGCGGCCAGCACGCCGACAATCCGATCGACATGCAGGAATTCATGATCCTGCCCGTCGGCGCCGAAAGCATCGCCGACGCCGTCCGCATCGGCTCGGAAATCTTCCACACCCTGAAGAAGGGCCTCGCGGCCGAAGGCCACAACACCGCCGTCGGTGATGAGGGCGGCTTTGCGCCGAACCTGTCGTCGAGCGACGACGCGCTCGGCTTCATCATGGCGTCGATCGAAAAGGCCGGCTACACGCCCGGCGAAGACGTCTATCTCGGCCTCGATTGCGCCTCGACCGAATATTTCAAGAACGGCAAGTACGTCATGGAAGGCGAGGGCAAGACCTTCGGCTCGGACGAAATGGTGCGCTACCTCGAAGACCTCGTCGCCCGTTTCCCGATCATCTCGATCGAGGACGGCATGGCCGAAGACGATTGGGATGGTTGGAAGACCCTCACCGACGTCCTCGGCAAGAAGATCCAGCTCGTCGGCGACGATCTCTTCGTCACCAATACTGAACGGCTGAAGTCCGGCATCAAGATGGGCGTAGCCAACTCGATCCTGGTCAAGGTCAACCAGATCGGCTCGCTCAGCGAAACGCTCGAAGCCGTAGATACCGCGCACCGTGCCGCCTATACGTCCGTGATGTCGCACCGCTCGGGCGAAACCGAGGACTCTACCATTGCCGATCTCGCGGTGGCGCTCAACTGCGGCCAGATCAAGACCGGCTCGCTGTCGCGCTCGGACCGGCTGGCCAAGTACAACCAGCTCATCCGCATCGAAGAGCAACTCGGCTTTGCGGCGAAATACGCTGGCCGCAGCGTGTTGAAGGGGCAAGGGTGAGCCGCCAGCTCGCATTGACCGCAGCGGCGCTGCTGTTTCTCGGCTCACAAGCCGAAGCGGCGGGCTGGAGCTATAAGGTGGAGTCCTCGCCGCTGCTGCCCAAGGGCGAGCACATGTATAGCCTTAGTACTGCGGGCGGGACGGCATCGTTCACATGCGACAGCATGCAGCACCGCCTCTCGTTCGGAGTGCAGCTCGAGAATGCCATCGTCACCAGGATGTACGACGGCTACCGGCAGACCGTTATACTTGGCCGGCAAGATCCCGTTGGGGTTAGATGGTCGGTTGACGGCGGCGTTGGCGGCACCGGCAAATGGGCTAAAGCCGGCGGCTTCGCCTTTGCCGACGCCGGTGTCACCCAGCAGATTTTCAGGGCATTGCGGACAGGCAAGGTTCTGACGATCACCGCGGGCAAGCAGGCGCTGGCGTTTGGTTTGTCGGGGGCCGGCAAGGGAACTGGTACTCTCGCCAGGGTCTGCCGCTAGCCGCACGACCTTGCGCATGGACATGGGGCCGCGCGCTAGTAATCGCCAGCTTGAAATGGAGTAGGCTACTTTTCCGCCGGCAACCGCATGTTAAGACGTTGGAAGGCATATTTCCTTGATCTTGTCGGGGTTGCCTCATGTCCACACGTCTCAAACGCCGCTCTATCTGGCGGCCCCTCGGTTTGACCGTGCTGCTGCTCGCAGCGCAGGGCTATCTCGGTTTCAACGTCATCGGCGGGCAATTCGGCATCGAGAGCCAAAAGCAGATGCACGCGGATATCGATGACCTGAAGGCGACGTCATCGAGCCTGCAGGCGCAGATCGATGCTTTTCAGCACCGGGCAAGCCTGTTCGATACCTCGCGTCTCGATCCCGATATCCTTACCGAGCGGGCTCGAGCGCTGCTTGCGATGGCCGGGCCCGATGAAGTCCTGATCCTGACCGACCCCAAGACCGGTTTACCGATTTCTGGTTTAAGTCAGCAATCAACCGGAACTGAGGTAAGCGGCATTATTCCAGCTGGCATCGACTGATATCGCTGTTTTTTAATGTAAACTGAGCATTGGCGTCGCCCTGAGTCTTGGGCTATGTTGCGCCCGGCGGATGTTTCCGCTCAAATGCGGCATATCCATTCCTCGGAGCATAGTTCATGGCGCGCAAGGCAGCGGTAAAACCCGCCCAGACGAACATTCCCGAATTCACCAAGGACGAGGAGCTCAGCGCATACCGCAGCATGCTGCTGATCCGCCGCTTTGAAGAGAAGGCCGGCCAAATGTACGGCATGGGGCTGATCGGCGGCTTCTGCCACCTCTATATCGGCCAGGAAGCCGTCGTCACCGGCGTCCACATGGCCAGCAAGGACGGCGATGCATCCATCACCGGCTATCGCGATCACGGCCACATGCTCGCCGTCGGACTCGACCCTAAGGGCGTCATGGCTGAACTCACCGGCCGCGCCGCGGGCTTGTCGAAAGGCAAGGGCGGCTCGATGCACATGTTCTCCAACGAGAAGCGCTTCTACGGCGGCAACGGCATCGTCGGCGCGCAGGTCAGCCTTGGCACAGGCATCGCCTTCGCAGCGAAATATCGCGGCGAAAATACCGTGACGCTGGCCTATTTCGGTGACGGCGCAGCCAACCAGGGCCAGGTCTACGAGAGCTTCAACATGGCCAAGCTCTGGAAACTGCCGGTCGTCTACATCATCGAGAACAATCGGTACGCGATGGGCACCTCGATCGAGCGCGCCTCTTCGACCACCGATCTGTCGCAGCGCGGCATCGGCTTCGACATCCCGGGCGAGCAGGTCGACGGCATGGACGTTCGCATGGTGCGCGATGCCGCGGAGCGCGCGATCGAACATGCACGCAGCGGGAAGGGGCCATACATCCTCGAGATGATGACCTACCGCTATCGCGGCCATTCAATGTCCGATCCGGCGAAATACCGCTCCAAGGACGAAGTGACGACGATGCGCGCCGAGCACGATCCGATCGAGCAGGTCAAGCAGCGCATCATCGAACGCAAATACGCCACCGAAGAGAGCCTGAAGGCTATCGAGACCGAGGTTCGCGCCATTGTCACGGAAGCGGCCGATTTTGCCACAGCCGCGCCCGAGCCGGATCCGTCTGAGCTGTGGACCGATATCACCGTCGACGCCTGAGCCGGGGACGCACAAGCGCACTGGCCGGTTGCCCATTGATTGAGCCTATCTGGAGGCGATGAATGCCTAATATCTTGATGCCCGCGCTGTCGCCGACCATGGAAGAAGGCAAGCTCGCCAAATGGCTGGTGAAGGAGGGAGACAAGGTTTCCCCCGGCGACGTGCTGGCTGAAATCGAGACCGACAAGGCCACGATGGAAGTCGAATCCATCGATTCCGGCACTATGGGCAGCCTGCTGATCCCGGAAGGCACCGAAGCGGTGAAGGTCAATACCCCCATCGCCTTCCTGGCGGTCGACGGCGAAACCGCGGCTCCCGCGGCGCAGGTCGATGCGGTACCGGCTTCACCGGCGCCCGCAACCATGGTCGAGGCTGAAGCGCCCGTGCCGGCTCCGGCCGCAGCACCGGCTCCCGCCGCGCCGCACCTGATTGCCGCGAACGATCCGGACCTGCCGGCAGGTGTCGAGATGGTCGAAATGACCGTCCGCCAGGCGCTCAACGAAGCGATGGCCGAGGAGATGCGCAAGGACAAGGACATCTTCATCATGGGTGAAGAGGTCGCCGAGTACCAGGGCGCCTACAAGGTCACCCAGGGCCTATTGCAGGAATTCGGCCCGCAGCGCGTCGTCGATACCCCGATCACGGAGCACGGCTTTGCCGGGCTCGGCGTCGGCGCAGCCTTCGCCGGCCTGCGCCCGATCGTTGAATTCATGACGTTCAATTTCGCCATGCAGGCAATCGACCAGATCATCAATTCGGCTGCTAAGCAGCTCTATATGTCAGGCGGCCAGGTGCATGCGCCGATCGTCTTCCGCGGCCCGAACGGCGTCGCCTCCCGCGTAGGCGCGCAGCACAGCCAGGATTATTCGGCCTGGTACTCACACATCCCGGGCCTGACCGTCGTCGCGCCGTTCAGCGCCGCCGACGCCAAGGGCCTGCTCAAGGCGGCGATCCGCTCGAACAACCCTGTCGTGTTCCTCGAGAACGAACTTCTTTATGGCTCGACTGGCCTCGTGCCCAAGCTCGATGACTACGTGCTGCCGATCGGCAAGGCGCGCATCGTCCGCGCCGGCAAGGACGTCACTATCGTCTCCTATTCGATGGGCATGCGCTACGCGACCGAGGCGACCGCAAAGCTGGTCGCCGCTGGTGTGGACGTCGAACTGATCGACCTGCGCACGCTGCGCCCGCTCGA
>JAQGKB010000173.1 GCA_028290345.1 Hyphomicrobiales bacterium
GATGTGCCTTGCGATGAACGCCGACAAGCTCGCGCCGCAGGAACGCTGCGCCTCGACCTCGAACCGCAATTTCGAAGGCCGCCAGGGTTTCAAGGGCCGCACCCATCTGGTGTCGCCCGCCATGGCAGCGGCGGCAGCAGTTGCCGGCCACTTCGTCGACATCCGCGAGTGGCCGCAGGCCGTCTAGCACAGGCACTGGTCATTCCCGCAAGCGGGGATGACCGTGTGCGAGTTGCGCGCAGCAGCACGATTGCCGGTCAGTGCCGGGTGACGAATTCGAAATCGTTGTCGGTGCGGCCGGCTTCCTCATCGGGAACGCGCAGGGCGAGTTGCTGGCGGTCGAATTCGGCGAACCAGTCGTCCCAGCTCACCAGTTGAAAGCCGCCGGGGCGGTCGGGGCCCTCGTTCCTATCGGCGTTAAGCGCGTGCTGCCCAAAGGTAATCTCGAGCAGGCTGCGAACTTCAGTTCCGTCTGGAACGTCCTCCATCATCGGGAACCCCGAGCGTCCTTCCGCCCATTCCCTGATATCGGCGTGCTTCGTCAGTGTCCTTGCCATCCAAGCCTCCATTCGTTCAAAGAAACCGGGCCGTGCGGCGCAGGTTCCAAGCGGAACCCGTGCAGGCGGCATAATTAACAAACTTCGGGGAGCAACGCTCCTGACAAAATCGGGGCTCGTCGGTCCACGCTTGCGCTAGCGCATGAAAAAGGCCCGGTTGTTCCGGGCCTTCCGCTTTGAACTGCCCTGAGGGATTTTTCAGTTCATGCGTTCTTCCAGACCCTGCCGTTCGACGAATTCGAAGGCGGGATCTTGTTGATTGAGCACCCGGAGCGCCAGGTGCTGGCGGTCCAGTTCGGCAAGCCAGGCGCTCCATGACACCGGGCTCATGCCGTCATCCTGGGTCGGCATACCAGTCGGCTTGGCGCGAGCGCTGGCAAAACTGATCGCCAGCCGGGCCCTTTCCATGCCGAGCCTGTCGCGGACCTTGGAAATCGCCGGCATGCCTTTGTTGGTACTTATCCATTTCTGGATGTCACGATGGCTGGTCAGAGTGTGCGCATTGTTCATCTCAGGCTCCCCTCCTGTACTCGAATGCAAACGCTAAGGGTGGCTCCGCGGTTGCACTTGAACGCTACCAAACTCCATATGCACCTTTGTGACAAGTTCTAGGCCGCAGGAAATCGGCGATATAGAATAATAAACTCCTTTGAATTATCGCCTTGCAGCACGTACATCATTGTTTCAATTGCAAGCAAAGCTTCTCCTTCACAATGCAAACCGATGACTTTACTCGTTTACTTTCGAATTGGCGGCGTGACCTCGGCAATGCGCGCCGTTGTCGGAAGTTGCTGGATGTAGGTCTGCGTACTAAGCCGTTATATTGAGCTGCAGCGTGAGTTACGTTCCTCACGCCGCTCTGGCTCGCCCGTTCGCTCAAGCCGCGGTGGCAACGTCGAGCGCCAGCGTCACCATGTCGTTGAGCGAGGTCTGCCGGTCGGCGGCGCTGATTTCGTCATGGGTGACGAGGCAATCGGTCATGGTGCAGATCGCCAGGGCCCGGGCGTTGAAGCGCGCGGCCAAGGTATAAAGCGCCGCCGCCTCCATCTCGACGCCCAGCGCGCCGTGCGCGATCAGGGTCTCGTAGGATTTGAGCCCGTCGGCGTGGTAGAAAATGTCGCTCGAGAGCATGTTGCCGACATGCCAGCGCAGCGATTTTTCCTCGGCGCGGGCCACTGCGTCCCGCAGCAGCATGAAATCGGCGGTCGGTGCGAAATTGTACGGCCCAAAACCGTCGCGGACGATGGTTGAGTCGGTGGAAGCGGTCTGGGCGATGATCAGGTCGCGCACCTTGACCTTGGCAGTCAATCCGCCGCAGGTGCCGACGCGCAGCAGGGTTTTGACGCCGTAGAAATTGATCAACTCGTGCACGTAGATCGAGAGTGAAGGCTGGCCCATGCCGGTGGCCTGCACGCTGACCGGCTTGCCTTTCCAGGTACCAGTATAACCGAGGCAATTGCGCACCGAATTGACCAGCACGGGATTCTCGAAAAACGTCTCCGCGATCCACTTGGCGCGCAGCGGATCGCCGGGCAAAAGCACGGCTTCGGCGTAGTCACCGGGTTTTGCGTGGTTATGGGGGGTCATTGGCGGGCCTCTTGTTCTCGATGAAGGCCTCATCCTAGCGAGTCGCGGCCTGCGCCAGCAACTGGTCAAGCGAGTGGCCTTGACCGATCCCCGATGGGTGGTCCATTAGAACCCTGCAAAAAATGAGGTTTGCCATGGATAAATTCAATCAGTTGACCGGGGTCGCGGCGCCGCTGCCGTTCATCAATATCGACACCGACATGATCATCCCCAAGCAGTACCTCAAGACCATCAAGCGCACCGGGCTGGGCAGCGCGCTGTTCTCCGAGATGCGCTACAAGGACGATGGCAGCGAGAACCCGGATTTCGTGCTCAACAAGCCAGCTTACCGGCAGGCCAAGATCATCGTCGCCGGCGACAATTTCGGCTGTGGCTCCTCGCGCGAGCATGCGCCGTGGGCGCTGCTGGATTTCGGTGTGCGCTGCGTCATTTCGACCAGCTTTGCCGACATTTTCTACAATAATTGCTTCAAGAACGGCATCCTGCCGATCGTGGTGACCCCCGACCAGCTGGCGCTGCTGATGGATGACGCCGAGCGCGGCTCGAACGCCACCATCTCGGTCGATCTCGCGAGCCAGACCATCAAGGGGCCGGATGGCGGCACGCTGCATTTCGATATCGATCCGTCGCGCAAGCAGATCCTGCTCGAAGGCCTCGACGACATTGCCTCGACGCTGAAAAGCGACAAGGCGATCGGCGGTTTCGAGAGCAAGATGAGCGCCGACAGGCCCTGGCTCTGATGGTACAGCGGGTTTCGACCGGCTCGCCGTTCGAGGCGACGTTTGGCTATTCACGCGCCGTGCGGCACGAGGACACGGTTTATGTGTCGGGCACCACGGGCTATGACTATGCCACGATGAAAATGCCCGAGAGCGTCGGCGAGCAGGCGAGCAACGCGCTCGCCACCATCGCCAAGGCGCTGCAGGAAGCCGGCTCGGACATCAAGGATGTGGTGCGCGTGGTCTACTACGTCGGCGACCGCTCCTATGTCGACGAGGTGGTCAAGGCCGTCGGTCCGGTGTTTGCCGAGATCCGCCCGGCCGCGAGCATGCTGCTGGTCGGCATGATCGAAGAAGCTATGAAAATCGAAATCGAAGTCACCGCCCGCATCGGCGCGCAGCACTCGTAATTCACAAAGAAGAACGCGAAAAAAAATGGCCCAGAAGCTTTTCCTCCTGCCCGGCGATGGTATCGGCACCGAAATCATGGCGGAGGTCGCAAAGATCATCGCCTATCTGAATTCGCAGGGCGAAACCGATTTCGAACTGGATAGCGGCCTTGCCGGAGGCGCTGCCTACGACAAGTACGGCGTGGCGATTTCCGACGAGGACATGGGCAAGGCCCTGGCCGCCGACGCGGTGATCTTCGGCGCCGTGGGTGGGCCGAAATGGGACAACGTGCCCTATGAGCATCGCCCGGAAGCAGCGCTGTTGCGCTTGCGCAAGGAACTGGCGGTGTTCGCAAACCTGCGGCCAGCGATCTGCTATCCGGCGCTGGCTGACGCTTCGGCGCTGAAGCGCGAGCTGATCGAAGGCCTCGATATCTTGATCGTGCGCGAACTGACCGGCGGCGTCTATTTCGGCGAGCCGAAAACCATCACCGATCTCGGTAACGGCCAGAAGCGGGCCATCGATACGCAGGTCTACGAGACCTATGAAATCGACCGCATCGCCCGCGTCGCCTTCGATCTGGCGCGCACGCGCGGCCACAAGGTGCACTCGGCCGACAAGAAGAACGTGATGAAGTCGGGCGTGCTGTGGGACGAAGTGGTGAAAACCGTCGCGAAGGATTATTCCGATGTGACGATGCATCACATCCTCGCCGACAACTGCGCCATGCAGCTGGTGCGCAACCCGCGCCAGTTCGACGTCATCGTCACCGACAATCTTTTCGGCGACATTTTGTCGGACACCGCCGCGATGCTCACCGGCTCGCTCGGCATGCTGCCCTCGGCCTCGCTGGGTGCGCCGGATGCCACGACCGGCAAGCGCAAGGCGTTCTACGAGCCCGTGCACGGCTCGGCGCCCGATATCGCCGGCCAGGGTATTGCCAACCCGATCGCCATGATCGCGAGCTTCGCCATGGCGCTGCGCTATTCATTCGGGATGATCGAACTGGCTAACCGGGTCGAAGCGGCGATTGCCGGCGTGCTGGGCGATGGGCTGCGGACTGGCGACATCGCCCAGGACAATCGCCGGACGATTGGCACGGAAGCCATGGGCGCGGCGATCTTGGCGAAGCTGAAGTAGGGTCGCGCCGTACCCAAGCATAAGGGGGCTCCTAGCCCACGCTCCTCCACCGCTCGTCACCCTCGCGCTTGACGCGAGGGCCCAGACTATGTGCGGTGGCGTTCATCGCAAGCCTGGGTCCTCGTGTCGAGCACGAGGATGACGAATGAGGGGGTGGGAATGACGGCGGTGAGGGCGGTGGAGGAAAGCGCCGGGTGCGAGCGGTTTAACCCCTCGGCTCCAGCCCGAACGCTTCGGCCAACAGCCGGTAACTCCGCAGCCTGTCCTCGTAGCTGTGCATCGTGGTGGTGATCATCACTTCGTCGGCCTTGGCCTGCGCCACCTTCTCCATGACCTGCGCCTTGACCGTTTCCGGGCTGCCGATGATCCAGAGCTTGCTCTGGGTCTCGATGATAGAGCGCTCATGCGGGGTGTAGGCGTGGGCTGCGGCCTCTTCCGGCGAGACCAGCTTGCGAATCTGGCCGGAGTGGAACAGGGCCCAGCTCAGGGCCTGCGAGCCGGAGAGGAACTGCGCCTCCTCGTCGGTCGGGGCGCAGACCACCGATAGGCAGATCATGGCGTGCGGTTCGGAAAACCATTCGGATGGCTTGAAGGAACGGCGGTAGGCCTCGAAGGCCGGGGCGGGAGGCGTGGCGCTGAAATGGGCGGCGAAGGAGTAGCCGACGCCGAGTTCGCCGGCCGCCTGCGCACTGGCGCCGCTGGAGCCCAGCAGCCAGATCGGCGGCAGTTTGATCTGTTCGGGCACGACCAGCACCTTGGAGAACGGATGGCCGTCGGGAAAACCGCCGCGTTCGAAGGCCAGGAGTTCGGCCAGCTCCTCGGAGAAATGTTCGCCGCCGAAGGAGCGCAGCGCCTGCAGCGTGTGGCCGTCGCTGCCGCCGGCGCGGCCGATGCCGAGATCGACGCGGCCGGGATAGAGGCCTTCCAGCGTGCGGTAGCTTTCGGCGACGCGCAGCGGCACGTGGTTGGGCAGCATCACGCCGCCGGAGCCGACGCGGATGTGGCTGGTATTGGCGCCGGCGCTGGCAATCAGGATGTCCGGCGAGGACGAGGCGATCGAGGGCATGCCGTGGTGTTCGGCGTACCAGAGCCGGGTAAAACCCAGCGCGTCGCCGAGCTTGGCGAGGTCAATGGTGTGGCGCAGCGCCTGCGTGGTGGAGGTGCCGTCGGCGACAGGCGCCAGGTCTTGCATCGAAAGGGGAATGAGAGCTGTCATGGCTGCGTCGCGGTTTGGTGGCAGGAATAGTCAATATCGTTGTTTTACGATGGAATGCCATGATCAATCGCAAGTGTTGTGGCGGCAATGCGACGATTGCACGGAGAAGTGCCGCATTCCGCTCGGGCGGCGGTTGACTTGGCGTTGGGCTCATGTGCTTGATTAAACGGCGGAACTAGGTGGGTACTCGGATGCGGAATTGGGCTTTTGGTTGCATGGCGCTGGCTTTGACCCTGGGTACGGGGACGGCGGCTGAGGCGCAGACTTTCGGGCTGTCCGAAATCCGCGGCGGCATCATGGCGCATAGCGTCGATCAGCCCGGTCCGAACGATACGTTTGGCTTTCTCGATCTGACGCGCATCCAGGATGCCAATGTCGAACTGCTGTTCACCCCGCCCGATTGGAGCGCCTGGGGCTGGATCGGTTCGCCGCGCCCGATGGTCGGCGCCACGGTCAATTTCGGCGGGCTGGAGAGCATGGCCTATGCCGGGCTCACTTGGCACGCCAACCTCCTCAATACGCCGCTGTTCGTCGAAGGCTCGTTCGGCGGGGCGATCACCAATGGTGCGTCGCATGGCGCGGTCGATCCGGCGCGCAATCTCGGTTGCCCGGTGTTGTTCCATGAATCCGCCAGCATTGGCTATGACATCACCGACAATGCCGACGTCATGCTCACGGCCGAGCATGCCTCGCATGCCGGGCTGTGCGGCGACGACAATCGCGGCTTGAGCAATATCGGCGTGCGCGTCGGCTTCAAGTTCTAGAGGCTACACCTTTCGCCAGCGCTCCTTCCCTTCGCCCCCTTTGGGGAGAAGGTGG
>JAQGKB010000185.1 GCA_028290345.1 Hyphomicrobiales bacterium
CCCAGTCCGAACCGCACGCGGCAATTGGTGTCGCCCAGTTCCATCGCCGGCCCCTCGACGATCTCGCCTTCCGCCGCGACGAAGCGGAAATCGCCGTTCGCGCCCTGCGTCAGCGACAGCAGCGTCATCGGGCCGGGCTGCGGATAGGTCTGGGTGAGGAACCCGCCACCGGATTTGCCGTGGAACACGTCAGTCCGTTTCAGCACCGGTTTTTTCGAGCCGATGCTCACGTCCGCCGCTCCGCTGTGTCCGAGAATGAGCAGGTCGTTTTCAAAATCCATCGAGTAAAGTTCGGCCAGCGTCGCCGTTCCGGCCACTCGCTTCAGCGCCAGCATGGCGAGCGCCACCTTCATGTCGCCCTCTACCGGGCATGCGATGCCCTCGCGCATCAGGATGCTGAACGCCGGGTTCGAAGCCGCGAGAATACCAGCATGCTCCGCCGCTACGGCGCCCTCGTAATGGTTGGCCAGAGCGCAAAGCCCATTGGCCGCCACCAGACGGTCGAAGGCGGCTAGCACCCCAGCGATTTCATCGAGTGCCGAAGCTTCGACATCGGCTGGAATTTCAAAGGTCTCTGCGATCGCTGCTCGCCTCTGCGCCCGCTCGCCAGCCGTTACGTTCGGCAACTGGTTCGCCGCGTCTTCCCAGTTGAGATGGCGGACATAAGCGCCGAAACGGGCGAAGAGTGCCGTCTCGTCGAGCGCCAGATCGGTCATGCCCGGATAGGGGCGGCCGAGCAGTCCGATGCTGCTGGTACGCAGTGTGCGCCGGACTGCGGCGGCGCCGCACCAGTCGTCGATCCGCCGATCGACCAGCGCATCCCCGACCAGATACCCGGTGACGATGTCGAAGCGCTTGCCGGTCCTCAGGAGGGTCGCCGTCATTTCGGGTAACGCAGCGCAGGAAATCGCGACGCCGAGCCAGTCGCCGATGCCGCGCACCTTGCTCACGTCGAGCGCCGGCACCGACTGCACGTTGAGCAGCACCACCGATACATCGAGCCTGCCCATGGCCAGCATCAGCGGTTCGGAGGTCGCGTAGGTGGTGAGGTGACCGAACACTACGTCGACGTCGTTGGCGGCAAAAAGCAACTCCGCCGCCCGCGCGCCCTCGATCGAATCGACGAGGCCGGCATCGAAGATTTCCACATCGTCTCCGAACTTGCCGAGCAGGGACTTGTAATGCCCGAGGACGCCCTCGCGCATTCCCTTAAACTGCGGCCAGTAGGCTGCAAGACCCACCGCCAGGACGCCGACTTTCGCCCGCGCGATCTTTCTTCCCATTTTTGCATCTCCCTCTCCGTTGAGAGAGCTAACAAACTGCAACTTGACTGACAAGTTGCGAAGTGGCAGCTTCGCGAGCGTCAAACCTGCGCCTCGGGGCAGCAGGGAGCCAAAATGCCGGCGGCCACGAGCTGCCACAGGGAGGAAATGCAATGAAGAAGCTGACCAGAGCGCTTGCGCTCGGGCTTGCGTCGAGCGTTCTGTTCGCCGGAGCCGCTATAGCCGAGGATTTTCACGGTTTCGATCCCGCCACCTATGATGGCGCCATGCTCAGTGGCGACCAGCTCAAGGCCATGGTCGCCGATGCGATGAAGGTATCGCCGCCCAAGAACGGCAAGAACTACGTTGTCGGCTTTGCCAATCTGCAGCGCGACATTCCGTTCGGCATCATCGTCGAAAAGGGTATCCAGGCCAATGCCGATGCCGCCGGCCTGAAACTCGAGATCGCCGACAACCGCCTCGACGGCCCGACCGCCCTTGCCAACGCGCAGTCCTTCGCGCAGCGCAACGTTGACTTCGTCATAGAATTCCAGACCGACTCCAATTTCGGTCCGCAGGTGATGAAGGTGTTCAACGACGCCAAAGTGAAGGTCGTCGCCATCGACATCCCCATGCCCGGCGCGACCTTCTTCGGCGCCAACAATCCGAAGTCCGGCTTCATGGGCGGCTCGTATCTCGCGACCGCGGCGATCGCCAAGTTCGGCGCCGACAAAGTTAAGACCGGCTATTTCGTCGACGGCGAATTGCCCCAGTCCGGCGCCATTCCAGCTATGCGCACCAACGGCCAGATCGCCGGCTTCAAGTCCGTCATTCCGGGCCTTCCCGATGCGCAGATCATCAAGTTCGATTCCAAGAACACCATGCAGGAATCCTTCACCCAGATGGGCAACGTGCTGGGCCGGATTCCGGCCGGCGTGCCGATCATGGCGACCGGCATCAACGACCAGGTGGCGCTCGGCATCCTGCGTGCCGTCAAGCAGGCGGGCCGCGAGGCTGACCTGATCGACGTCGGCAACGGCGCCGATGAGACCAAGGCCTTGAGCGAAGAGCCCAACCTTGTCGCGGCCACGGGGTATTTCCCGGAACGCTACGGCAATTTCCTCATTCCCGTGGCACTGGCGACGCTTGCCGGCAAGACCTTGCCGCCGGCCGTGCTGATGAGCCACGTGATGCTCACCAAGTCCAACGTCTGCAAGTACTACAAGGACTTCAAGTGCAGCGAGGAGAAGCCCAAGGTCGACTACACCTTCCCACAGGCGGCGTTCGAGACCTTCCTCGGCAGCCTCGCGTCCGAACCGGCCCTGAAGGGCTACGAGACCTTGATCCCGAAGAACTAGGGATCGGCTTTGGAGAGGGGCGCTCAGCCCTTCTCCTTCTCAATCGAGGATGATGCTGGATATGGATCAGCCCGCACTGATGAACATGAGCGGTATCGGCAAGTCGTTCGGCGGCGTGCCGGTGCTGGCCAATGTCGCCTTCGCCGCGGAGACGGGCAAGGTCGTGGCGCTGCTGGGCGCCAATGGCGCCGGCAAATCGACGCTGATGAAAATTCTCTCCGGCAACTATTCCCGTGACGCCGGCACTATTCTCGTCGATGGCCAGCCCGTCGAGATCAAGACCCCCGCGGAAGCAATTGCCCTGGGCATTCGTATGTTGCCGCAGGAACTTTCGATCTTCCCCGACCTGACGGTTGCCGAGAACATCATGCTCGCCGCCCTGCCGGTGAACGGCGGCCCGGTCAAGACGCTTGACCGCAAGCGTATGGAGTCCGATGCCGCCGCGCTGCTCAAGCGGCTGGGGCTCGACTGGCTGTCGCCGCGCGTCCGCATGGGCACGCTTTCCCATCACGTACAGCGCATCGTCGAAATCGCACGCGCCATGGTAGGGAATGCCCGCATCCTGATCATGGATGAACCCACCGCCGCGCTCGCCGAGGCCGAGGTGCAGCTGCTGTTCTCAATCATCCGCCGGCTAAAGGCCGAGGGCGTCGCCGTCGTTTATATCTCGCACTACCTCAAGGAAGTGTTCGGCATTTCCGACAGCATCGCGGTGCTGCGCGACGGTCGCAACGCCGGCACTTTCGTCACCGCGAATACCGACGTCGATGCCGTGCTCGAAGCCATCATCGGCAACCGCATGGGCGACATCTATCCCGCGTTCGCCGCCAATTCGGACCATGCCGACATCGTCGGCGTCACCGGCCTCACCGTACCGGGCTGGTTGCGGGGTGTCGATTTCACCGTGCGCCGCGGGCAGATCACCGGCATGCACGGGCTTGTCGGGTCCGGCGTGGAAATGGTCGGCCGTGCCCTCTTCGGCGCGGTGCCGCGCACCAGCGCCAGCAGCGCCCAGATCGAGGGCCGCCCCTACGCCATCCGCAATCCGGGCGCGGCGGTCGCCGCCGGCATCGGACTGGTCGCGGCCGAGCGCAAGCGCGAGGGCATCATCTCCATGCTCAGCCTGCGCGAAAACATGTCGCTGGCCAATTTGCCCCGCTTCACCGACGGCCTTATCGTCAATCGCGGCCGAGAGATCGCCACCACAGGCGAATGGATCAAGCGGCTCGCCATCCGCGCCCGAGACTCCGAGCAGGCCATCGGTACGTTGTCGGGCGGCAACCAGCAAAAGGTCTGCCTCGCGCGCTGGCTGCTCGGCGACCTGAAGGTTCTGATCCTCGAGGAGCCGACGCGCGGCGTCGATGTGGGCGCGCGCCAGGAAATCTATCGCCAGATCCGGGGCCTTGCCGACCAGGGGCTGGGTATACTGCTGATCTCCTCGGACGCCGAGGAAGTGGCCGGGCTCGCCGATCGCACCGTGGTGCTCGCCGGCGGGCGGGTCACCGAAACCTACGAGCGTCCGACCGACGCCGCACATCTGATGAGCGCCGCCTCGAAGTCGGCCGCCGCATGAATTGAAGGGGAAGAGCCATGACTGAAACCAAGAGCGCGGCTGCCGTCGGAGCCGTCGGCAGCAATAGCCGCAACGCCCGCAACTTGCTCGCCAAGCCATGGGCCGGCACGGTGATGCTGCTGATCTTCTACCTTGTGATCATCGCCATCTTCACGGTGCTGTCGCCCTTCTTCCTGACCTTCCAGAACCTTCTGTCGGTGGGTTCGAACATGAGCTTTATTGGACTGATGGCGGCGGCCGGAACGCCGCTTATCATCGCGGGCGGGCTCGATCTTTCTGTCGCCGCGGTGGCCGGGCTCTCCGGCGTCGTAGTAGCGATGGGCGTTTCGGTGGGGATCGATATCTGGATTTCGTGCATCCTCGCGCTGATCGTCGGGGGCGGCGTAGGCCTGGGCAACGGCGCGCTCACCAACGGATTGAAGCTAAACCCCTTCATCGTAACGCTCGGGACCATGTCGATCATTTCCGGGCTCTCGCTGGTTATGACCGGCGGGCTGACCAGCCCACTCCTCATCGACAGCTTCAACTGGCTCGGTTCGGGCCGCATCCTGGGCGTGCCGTTCCCGCTGATCTTCATGCTGATCGTCTTTGCGGTAATCTGGTGGGTGCTGAATTTCACCCCGTTTGGCCGCTACGTATACGCTTCGGGCGGCAATCCGGATGCAAGCCGCATGCTCGGCATTCCGGTCGACCGCACGCAGATCATCCTCTACGGCGTTTCGGGAGTGGCGGGCGCGCTGGCCGGCATTTTTGTCGCCGCCATGCTCGGCGCCGCGGCGCCCAATGCAGTCGGCCAGCACCTGCTTACGGTAATCGCGGCAATTATCCTGGGCGGCACCAGCCTTTTCGGTGGCCGCGGCTCGGTCTGGGGCACGCTGCTGGCCGTACTGATCCTAGGTACGCTCAATAATGGCCTCACCCTTCTCAACGTCTCGAGTTTCTGGCAGGACGTGACCAAGGGCGCGGTGCTGCTGCTGGCGGTTGGGCTCGACCAGTTGCGCGTCCGCGCGCAGAACTAAGGACCTCGTTGATGAATCCGCTCGACCAGCTCAAGCCAATCGACAGCAAGCCATCGGCCTCGGAGCGGGTGGCCGAGCGGCTGACCTCGCTGATCTCGTCGGGCAATATTGCGCCTGGCGACAAGCTGCCCAGCGAGAATGAGCTAAGTAAGGCCCTGCAGGTCTCGCGGCCGGTGGTGCGCGAGGCGCTGCGCGGGCTAGCCATGATGGGGATCGTCGAGAGCAAGCAGGGCGGCGGGTGCTACGTCACCGACCTCAAGCCCAACCGCCTGATGGCGCCGCTCTCGTTCGTACTGTCGCTCCAGGACTATTCGTACGAGAGTCTATTCCGGGCCCGCTCGGTCATCGATACCGGGCTTGCCCGCGAAGCCGCCCTTAACGCTACCGATGCGGAGATCGCGACGCTGCGCGAACTGGTCGATGCCGGCTACAAGCTCGCCGGCGACCCGGTGGGTTTTCGGGTCATGGATGCCGAGTTGCACGAACTGATCGGCACCGCCGCGCGCAACGATTTCCTCGATCGCGTTTCGCGTTCTCTCTACGAACTGGCTATCGACCAGCGTCGCAAGGCCGCGATGGTGCCGGGCGTGCTCGACCGCTCCGCCGCGGACCATGAGGCGATCGTTTCCGCCATCGCCGCGCACGATGCGGATGCTGCGGCCGCGGCGATGCTGGTGCACGTGGAAAACATCCGCGCGACCACCATGGCCGTGATGGAGAGCGCAACCACCCTGCCCTTCAAGGCACGCTAGGAGCCACCCCGATGTCCGAACGCGTCGCATTCCGCATGAACCTCAATCCCGGCCAGGCCGCCGAATACAAGCGCCGGCACGATAATCTCTGGCCCGAAATGATCGACGCGCTGCACAATGCCGGCGTTTCGGACTATTCGATCTGGCTCGATCCGCAGACCAATTATCTGTTCGCCACGCTTGTGCGGACCGACGACCACACGATGGCCGACCTGCCCAAGACCGACGCCAATCGTCGCTGGTGGGAATTCATGGCCGACGTCATGGCCTATGACGGCGACAGACCGGTCGTCGTTGATCTCGTCCCGATGTTCCACCTTCCCTGATCCCCTCGCCAAGGCACACCAATGACCTCGAAGTTCAAGATCACCGACGTCAGGGCCTATCTGGTCGGAGGCAAGAGCGGCGGCGACTATTTCCAGCAGAGCCAGGGCCATTGGCTGATCGACAGCCTGATTGCCAACCCAATGTCGGGCTACGCGCAATACCGGGACAGGCGCATTAGTTGGGGCATCAACGTTCTCGGCTCGATCGTGGTGGAAATCGAGACCGAAGGCGGCACGGTGGGCGTTTCGGCCGGCAGCGGCGGCGCGCCGGCGGCATGGCTGATCCACAACCATTTCCGGCGCTTTCTCGTTGGCGAGGATGCCCGCAACGTCAACAAGATTTGGGATGAGCTCTTCCGCTCGTCCCTGCCCTACGGCCGCAAGGGCCTGCCGATCATGGCGATCAGCGCCGTCGATCTGGCGCTCTGGGACCTGATGGGTCGCATCCGGCAGGAGCCGGTCTATAACCTGATTGGCGGGGCGACCCGCGACGAGGTGAGTTTTTATTGCACCGGCCCGGCACCGGACGCCGTCAAGGCACTCGGCTTCTGGGGCGCCAAGGTGCCACTGCCGCACAGCCATTTCGACGGTGAGGATGGGTTGCGCAAGAACGTCGAATTCCTCGCGGCGCACCGCGCTTCGGTCGGCCCCGACTTTCCGCTGATGGTCGATTGCTACATGTCGCTGACCGTACCCTACGCCATCCGCCTCGCCGAGGCTTGCAAGCCGCTCGACATCTACTGGTGGGAAGAGGTTTTGCCGCCCGACGACATCGAAGGCTTCCGGCTGATCAAGCAGGCGCATCCCGGCATCAAATGGACCACCGGCGAGCATGAATATACCCGCTTCGGCTTCCGCCACCTGATCGAGGAGCGGCTGCTCGATGTCCTGCAGCCGGACGTGATGTGGGTGGGGGGCATGACCGAACTGCTCAAGATCGCGGCGCATGCTTCGGCCTACGACATCCCGGTCGTGCCGCATGGCAGTGGGCCCTATTCCTACCACTTCATCGCCAGCCAGACGCAGTCCCCGCTCTGTGAATACGTCGCCGCCAGCCCAGACGGCCGGTCGATCCTGCCGGTGTTCGGCGATCTCTTCGTCGGCGAACCGCTGCCGCAGAACGGCAAGCTCAAGATTTCCGATGCTCCCGGCTTCGGCATGGAACTCGCCGACCGTTCCCGGCTGGTGCGCATCGACAGCCAGATCGGCGCCGCCTGAGCGCCTGAGACCAAAGTGCCGACGCGACTAAAGTCAGCTCTGTGGGTGGCCGCCGGTCCTTGACGCATATGTCACGCCATTTCGAGGAGCGACCGCCAGTTCTGCGCTTGCCGCGTCGGTGCCGGCACTCAATATCATTTGCAATGTAATGGAGCGGGATCAGAATAGGAGGCGCAGAAATACTCTACTTCGCCCGTCGCGTTACAACGCCCTCGGCATACTTTGGTTGCGCGCTCCGCGCGAAATATGATCGTGGACCTCTGCCTCCATTGTATTTACACTGAATCTACCGTGTAATCTTGCCGGATGCCGCTGCAAGGCGGCGTTTTGCATGTATTGGAGAGAACAATGTATTTTAGTGCTGAAAGTCTTCTGGTCATATTGGTCGTGGGCCTCATCGCCGGCTGGCTTGCAGGCCAAATCGTGTGGGGGACCGGCATGGGTCTGGTCGGCGACATGGTGGTCGGCGTTGTCGGTGCGTTCATCGCGAGCTGGTTGTTGCCGCAAATTGGTCTATTTTTGGGTTCGGG